>JBGSRE010000324.1:0-5980 GCA_041737755.1 Oligoflexus sp. | reverse complement strand
TCTTTGGGTTGCTGATATTGATCGGCTGATCGGAATTTCTATCAAGCAAGCAAAAATCGTTCAGGAATTCACGGTAGCCAATGCCAAGTTCCTCAATGACGTTGAAGTCGATAGTCAGGGCAATGTGTATGTATCCGATTTTCTCGACAACAAAATCTACAAGGCTCAGCGGAATGGCGCTGCCTATCGGGACCCAGAAGTCTTTTTGGAAGGCGAAGATCTGCAACTTCCAAATGGTCTCCTCTTCGTTGGCAACAAACTGATCATCGGCCGTTGGGGCGTGAACATCCAAGCCGATTTCAGCACAGAAATTCCTGGCAGTCTGGTCGTCAACAAAAAGAACAAGGCAAGCGTGGAACGATTCACGGCTGATTTTGCTAATATTGACGGCGTCGAATATCTGGGTTTCGGCAAATTTCTGGTCTCTGATTACATCAAAGGGTTGGTCTATCGTGTGGATCACCAGGGCAATGCTGAAGTTGTGGTCGTTGACAAGCCGGGCGCTGCTGACATCGGTTGGATTCCCTCGCGTCGAATCCTGCTGATTCCTAATTCCAACGATAGTATTCTTAAAGCCTACCAACTTTAATCGACTCTTGTTCAGGAAGCCTGAGGAATGGATTTATGCAGAGAGTCGGTAGAATTGGCAAAGCTTCGCCAACGGATATCGATGGCACTCTGCATACTGGCAGAGAGTTCTGCTTGCTCCAGGATACTCTCGATTGCCAGCTTCCAAATCGATAGGATAGAACTATGGATCGGCAGCTCATGACCTCGCTGCTGATCCAAAGCCAGCTTACCATCCATAAAGGCCAGCAGCAATTCTTGCTCGGCCTCTACTTCAATCAAGGTTTTTGCCAGGATTTCAAACACCCGGAGTATATCGTTGTCGCGGTTAATGGGAAGGCTGCGAGCTAAATGGAAGAAGGCCTCGACGGCCTTTTGTAAAATAATTTCATGGCGCCGAAGTGATGAGTTCTGACAGGCGGCAGCAATGGATTGCATGAGCTGGCTGATGGCATCGATATTGAGAGTGCGAGTGGGTAAACTCGCAAGTAAGAGCCAGGCCTCGCGACAACGGGGGTGTCCAGGTTCCAGGCAGATTCGCTGCAGCTCGTGCAGCTGTCTCAATTCAAGTTTTATGAGATGGGCTCTATGCAGCTCCTGGCTGGGATAGCCGATTTTTTCTACTAGCATCTTGGCTTCTCGCCGAAATTGCTGCCACTCGCTTTTGCCCATTCGCACATTGTGTTCCAATTGATCCGAGCGTGTGACCATACGGAGCAGCAGTTCCAGAGCCATATCCTTGCCGCGAAAACCCTGCCACTCATGTTCTTTCATGCGTTTCAAGAGTGCCCCAAGATCGATGTGATCAAGCTCCTGGTCGAGCTGTACTTCCAGGTCTTCGCAGAGTTTTTGGGAAAGCGGCGGCAAAGGTAACGGCGCCAGTCGGCTACGGATTTCATCCAAAGCATGATAGCGTTGGAGTCTTGGGATCAGCTTTTCAAACTTGATCAAGAAAATGGCTGTTTCCATCGTCTTGCCATGGTTTTGTTCCAGTTGAATAGGCCAACGTTCGATGACCGTTGTGAGAAATGGCGATTCCGCTTTCAATCGATCCCTTGCCGATTCACTGACCCAAATAAAATTACCGAGCCACTGAGCTGAACTCAATTGAGTGAGTACTCTTTGCCTTTCGCGAGGGTTGAGGTTTTCTAGCCTGATGTCAAAGCGTGCCTCGTCGTCACCGCTGTGCATGGACTGATCAATCCAGTTGTAATCGAGATGAAAGAATCCCTGGAGACGACTGAAAAGTTGTTCAACTTTATTCTCAGAAAGAACTCTCGAGAGTTCCGGATCCAGGAGCGGCAAGAGACGTACGAGGAGTTTGAGTCGCTTTTCGACCAGAGGCAGTCCATCCAGATAGAGCACAGTCAAAATCAATAGCGATTCTGTACAGCTGGTGATGCTGTGTTCGGGATCCATGGAAGCCAGGAGTTGAGATCCTTGAGATTGCGTGCTGAGAATCTGTTCTGAAAAAATACGCGACATCAACTGCTCGCACTGGATTTGTCTGGCTCTATAGAGCAGAGCGGGGAGATGCACGCGGCAATCTTCATGGGGATCATGATCGATCATTAAGATCGCTGTGCGAAGTCCAAGCCAGGTATCGCGAGAAGCCCGAGGCAAATGATGCTGTTTTAGAAAATCCTCGGCTCGGCCACCTGCCATCATCATTTGGCTGCGAATGTTCCGAGGCAGGCGCTGGGCGGTCAACCAACTTTGGTACTGCTGATAGAGGGTCGGTATCCAACTGAGGCCAATCGCACCCCAAAGAATTTTTGAACCCAACCATGGTGCTTGAGCATTATCAGGTGCATGATGCAAGAGCAGCCACTGGCAGACGCCGACAGTTATCGCGCTGCTGATCCAATAGCAGAGATAGAGTTTGATTTTTTCGGGATGGCGCCTCAAAATCGACTTGATTCGTCGCATGCCAAGAGGCCGCTTAGACTGGCGTTGACGCCGCGCCGCCATGCGCCGCATGCCGAGCATCAGAATGGGTTGCAGCATAAGCGAAAGATAGATATTGCGCGCGCTTTGGAGGGAGGGTTCTTCGATGCCTTGAAATTGCAAGAGGCGCAGTTCCCAGGTGAGAAAGCTGAGATTGAGGAAACCGATAATTAAAGCCAGACTCGTCCTTTCAGCAAAAGGAGAGCCAAGCAAGCGAGCCTGCTGCTCGTTTAAAACCAAGACAAGTGAAAGCAGCAGAAGTGAATAGAGCCCATAGGAAACACTGAGTATGAGTGGGATACGCATGATGATGAACTGTAGCGCGAACAAGAGAATAGTGAGACTGAAGATACTGAGGTGAAGCAAATTCTGTACACTGTTTCGGCCCTCACGCAGCTGAGTAAAGATACAGATGAAACAGCCAAAGAGGGAGCCAATACCTGTCACCGTAAGCAGGATAGGAAAAAGTGGCGAAAAGCTATGAGAAGACCCAGAGTCATATCCAATCAGCACCAGTCCCACGCTGAAAATGGCCGCGAAAAGCAAGGCCACGAAGCTGGCTAAGCGTTCTGGAGATGCTTTGATGCGGAGGGGACTTTCCACTTTTCACCCAGCTCGAATGAGGGCGTCAGCCCGAGGTACCAGGACTCGGAAACAACTTCCCTTGTTCAGTTTGCTTTCCACTTCGATGAAGCCGTGAAGATCGTGAATGATTCCATGACAGATGGAAAGACCAAGGCCGGTTCCCTGACCTTCACCTTTGCTGGTAAAGAAGGGATCAAAGATTTTTTTCATATGCTCTGGTGGTATGCCAATTCCCTGATCAATCACTTCCGCAACGGCCCAATGGCCTCGATCATCATCATAAAGAGATGTTTGGAGTATCAGTGTTCCGCCGTTTGGCATCGCCTGGATGGCATTTTGAATAAGATTGAGGAAGACTTGAATGATCTTATTCCGGTTGCCACGAGTGGTGACCCGATGGGGACCCCATTGCTCAGAAATTTCGATCCGATCAGCAGCTCCACCAACAGTAGAAAAGCGCAGCGCGGATTCCAGGGCATCCTGGAGGTCAACCACAGCTTCACTCTTTTTATCTTCCAAAGCAGGCTGTTTTCGAGCAAAGTCGAGCAGGCTTTCGACGATAGTTTTGCAGCGCTTGGCAGCGGATTCAATTTCCACGACATCCTGAAAGTGCTCGCTCTCCTTATCCATGGTACGGAGCAGCATTTGCGCAAAGAGCAGAATGCCCGCCAGCGGATTGTTTATTTCATGGGCAATTCCGCCCGCCAAGAGACCGATAGAGGCAAGTTTTTCATGCTGAATCAATTGATTTTGTAACTGTTTGGCCAAAGTCCGATCGCGATAGATATGCAGCGATCCTTCCAACTCATCATGACTGTTAAAGATGGGTTGCGAGGTGACTTCATAAAAGCGGCCGGCGTAGATCTGCTTGAGCTCGAAGGTCAGAGGCTTCTTCTGATCGACGCTTTCGATCAATTGGCATCCTGGACAAGGCGAGCTCCGTCCAGCAAACATCTGATAGCATTTTTTACCAATCACCTGTTTGATATCGCGATTCGAGAGGGCCGACATGGCTCGATTCGCTTGCTGGATATTAAAATCCTTATCGATAAGCATCAGAGGGTCGACGATCGCATCGACTGTTGCCATCCATCGACGCTTGAGTTCTTCGACAAACTCTAGCGTATCTGGCAGGACTACTTCTTTTTTCGGCATGGAATCAACCCCATTTATCAAAGGACTTACCTGGGTAGCTTGATCGGCGCTCATGGGGAAGATTAAATGGGAAAAATATGCCGGGCTGAAGAGGGGGCCGATGCCCCTCCAGCATGCAGACTTAGAGAAGCTCTTGGAATTCGGCAACATCGGCAAAACGAGATTTGAAATTCTTAAAGGTTGCCGAACGATCCAGACATTGCAGAGCTTCTTCGGCCCCTGCAGCAACGCTGGAGTTGACGATCTGACGAGCTTTCAATGGCTCCAATTGGCCTTCTGCACAGCCATCCCAAAGGCGGGTGGCAAAGCCTGCATTGCTAATTTTAAACCTTTGGGCAACCTCGACAAGATCTTCGCCATCCTTGTTCTTCATCGCACAAAGGTCAGAGAAGGCCAAGTGACCAGCATTGCTGATACCGACCAAGCGCTTGGGTGCAGGTGATTGTTGAAAGCCGGTTTGCTGCCTATTATAAGCAACGACTTTATCATCCAAGCCACCGAGGATAAGAGATCCGCGAAGACTGGGGCCATCCTTGGTGCCACCGGCAGCCATCGGAACCAAAAACTCTACGCCTTCCCAAGCCGCGCCGCCACTGACAGCATTCCCCCCGGCGCTATGGCCAATCAAACCGATATGGTTGAGCTGGACGCTGCCTTTCAAAAAGGCTGTTTCGGGAGATTCGTTGCGGAGTGAGCTCAGAATATTTTGCAAGTCCGTGGTGACTTGAGCATTGAATTTAAACTGCAAGAGATCACCAAGGTAAAGCCCTGGATGATCGGCTGCAAGGACAACAAATCCACGGCTGGCAAGGTGAGTCATCAGCGATAGGGATTGGGTCCGGAAGGCGGCTGTGCCGTGTGCAAAGAGGATAACCGGGTAGGGTCCGTTGGCCGTATTCACTGGCAGGTCAGCGAAGCAGTCACAGGGTTGTGGGGGAACTTTATCGTCAGGAATTTTCTTCTGCTCACCGGAGGGGAGCCATTGACGAAGATCGTAATTTTTTGGAACCGCTGTGAGAGAATTGGGTGCTTGTGCAGGATACCAAACTTCGACATTGAGCTTCTTTACCTGAATCGTCCGAGCACCCACTGCAAACGATCCCTTGGCGCTGGTATCTTCCGGAGCTGCACAAAGTGAGGCTTCCTCGCAGCCGGCGCGTAGCTCACAGCTATCGTTAGCCATGGCACTGAAGCCAGGATGGAGGAGGATTCCGAACGCCAAGAGCATACGTGTATTCAAACGCATACGCGAACTCCAAAAGAAAAAATAAGTTTTTAACGTGATGAAACAGCGCGAGTAGACCATAGGCTTTACAAAGAGGTCAACAGAAAGACAGGTCTCGTCCAGAATGCTCAACTGCACTTATCGCAAGCGATAGATGCATGAGCCGAAGGAAAATCATGGGCGTAAAAGCCGGAGGGAAATTCGCTGATGCAGTGGCTACATGGATTTCCCCAGAAGGAGGCCGGCGCTAAAGCGCCAAGCTCCTCCGTGCCTAGCCGCAAAGCGGCGGGTGCCCGTGCCTCTGCCCGTGCCTGCCCCTGCGCTTTTCCCAGCCGGCAAAGCTAGTTGGAGTCGGTTGAATCTCGCTCTTTTTTCATCTCTTCCAAAAAGCCAACAAAGTCCTGGATTCAATACCTTAGCTTCTTCTACCGATCCGCACATGGGAGGTATTCATGCGGCGATTGTTGCTCATAGGCTTGATCATTTGGCTAAGCGGTTGTC
>JBGSRE010000910.1:0-5442 GCA_041737755.1 Oligoflexus sp. | reverse complement strand
GTCGAAGGCTTCGATGTCGGCCTGGAAGTGTCCGGCAATGCCAAGGCTTTCCGATCCATGCTCGATACGATGAATCATGGCGGCAATATCGCTTTACTCGGCATCTTTGCCGAGGAAGTGGCGATCGATTGGAGCACCGTGGTATTCAAAGGCCTCTTCATCAAAGGCATCTATGGGCGCGAAATGTTTGAGACCTGGTACAAGATGAGCAGTATGCTGCAAAGCGGATTGAACATCGCCCCGGTTATCACGCATCGTTTCAAGGCCGAGGAGTTCGATCTGGGCTTCCAGGTCCTCAATGCGGGCAAGTCAGGCAAAGTCATCTTAGATTGGACCTGATTGGCTGAGAGTCGCATCAAAGCAACGCCTTTGGGGCGACTCTGATCATCTAGCAGAAATAAGCTTTTATCCTGATGAGTGGCGGCCTTTTCTTACCGATCGAAAGATTAGTATTCAAAATTCATGAATTTAGGCATTCTTCTCTGTTTACAGTATATTAACGATATCGTCAGATAACTCAAAAAGAGTAATCTTGCCAATCCCGCCCTGCATAAGAAAATGACCTGAGAAAATTCTTGGAAATTCCCTGCTAGAGGACTCGAAAATTCTCCACTTTTACCAGCCAGCAGCATCGACAGTCATGACTTTAATACCGGTCTTTTTCCCAAGTATTTTGGCTGACTTTAAGCGGGTACTCAAGATCGACAAAACTCGCTCTTAATCGGCTCTTTGGTAACTTACGGCAACTGGTGCCTTAGCCATATTTCCCGATTCAAGCTCGACCCCATTATGGGCGATAAGCTTTGCAAGCCAAGCACAAGGGAGAACGCAGCATGACCATCAATTGGAATGACAAGCGCAGGGAGTTTCGCTTCCAACTCAAAGGATCCTTCGACGGCTTCAAGTTCGCCATCGGCACCCATAACTATGCTGTCGAGCCAATCGACATTAGCCGCAGCGGCCTGGGCGTGATCGTCGACACCCATTTAACGCCTGATGAAGAATTCGATCTGAAGATTCATTTCCCAGACGAACGCCCTCCTGTGACGCTGCATGTGCGTTTCCGGACTTCCGAGCGCGATGCCTATTCCATGAATGCGCGCACCCGATGTGGTCTGGAATTATCCGATAAAGACAAGCGTCGCGGCATCGATTTAATTGCCCTTTTGAGCGGAACACCCAAGCTTAGACTGCTCTGCGCCAGCTGAATGGGAGCGCTGAATCTCGGGAGCGATACGTTTTAGAGTATTTCCCGTAAGGTCTTTCAGCTTCGTCCTTTCGATCCCTTGTCTGCATAAATGCGGGGCCCTTATAAGGGCCCTATTTTTATCTTCTTGATGGTTCTCTAACCAAAGTCACTGTTTCATCTCATACATTGCCAAATGTCCTGGAACTTTCGGGGTTAAATCCTCATTTTTTTACTTTCGCATCGAGCCAAATTTATTAGACTTTTTGGCATCGCTCTGCCTCATACCCCAAGCTATACCCGGCAAAATTTTCTCTTCTTTGTTGCCAGGGATACACTTATACTCAAATCCACTCACCAATCCATAGTTCGGAGAAGTACAACATGGACGTTAAGAAACTCGGAATGATCGCTGCCTCTACTGTGACTCTGCTTGCTGCCAATGTTTCGCTGGCAGGAGCCAAGGGGGACAAGCCTTTCTGCGTTCCGACGAAAGGCGGCCAGTCGACTTGCAAAGGCAATGGCAATGCTGGCTGTAAAGGTCAGAATTCATGCGCCAACATCGGTCAAATGGATGCCAAAAATAAGGCTGCCTGTGAAAAAGTCGGTGGCGCTTGGAAAACTCCGAGTCAAGTGGCGAAGGACCTAGGCGCAGCAGGCGAAGCTGCTCCAACTCCAGCTCCAGCTCATCCGCACTGAATTCAAGTAATCCGGGGGGAGCTGCACGCTCCCCTTTTTCATGAGGTCCCCATGCAACAGCAACTTGGTTTTGGGATCGGCCTGCGTCCTATCCACTATTCCGACTTTCATTCCCGAAAAACTACCAAGATCGATTGGCTGGAAGTCGTCAGCGAGAACTTCATGGGCATCGGTGGACGGGCGCGTTATCATCTGGAAAAAATCCGCGCCGATTATCCGCTTGCTACCCACGGCGTAGGTTTAGGCATCGCCGGCAGCGATCCTATTGATGAGCGTTATCTTAAACTCCTCAAAGAATATATAAACTGGATTCAACCGGCGATAGTCACCGATCATCTCTGCTGGACCTCCTGGAAGGGTCAACATTCTTACGATCTCTTGCCTTTTCCTCTCAACGAAGAAACTCTCCTCCATGTATGCGCCCGCATTCAAAAAGTTCAAGACGCGATTCAGCGGCCTATACTGCTGGAAAATCCTAGCGCCTATATCGATTTCAAAAGCTCCGATAGGCACGAACCTGATTTTTTCAATGAGCTCTGTGCCCGCACGGGTGCCGGCATCCTTCTCGATTTGAACAATTGCATGGTGAATAGCAAAAACCTCAATTGGGATCCGCACTTTTATATCCAAAGTCTCAAACCAGAATATGTTCAGCAATTCCACTTAGCAGGTCACTCAGTATCCAATGAGATCTGTATCGATACTCACGATCAGCCGGTTCCTGATGAAGTATGGAATCTTTATCAAGAGGCCGTCCGGCTGTTTCCCAACGTCCCAAGCCTTATCGAATGGGATGGACAGATTCCTTCGCTGGAACGGATGGAAGAAGAAGTCACCACGGCTCGCCAGCATCATGCAAAAGCAGCCAAGACCAGAGGCAAGGCATCGATAGCTCACGAGGTGCCGGCGAGGATCCCTTGCCTTCAGACAAATCTTGCCACCCATCAGCAGGCTTTGTTTGGAGTCCTACGAGGGCGGGAAGATATCAGCAGCATCACTCCCCTTCTGCTTGAATGCAAGGTAGCGCATGAATTTGGCCTGGGTGCCTATTACAACAATCACTTTGCGAGCCAATTGGAAGCACTCAAGGATACCTTCTCGACTCTCCATGCGATCATCGAAGACGAAGCGATGACAGAAGTGGTGGCACAGTATATCCATCACATGCCTCCGGAGCACTTTTCCATCAACTTTGCTGGCTCCCGCTTGCCGACTTTTTTGATGGAACATCCGATCGGCATTGACTTTGGCGTCCCCCAGCCCATGATCGCCGAACTCGCAGCATTTGATGGCCTGCGGCTGGAACTTGGCTTGCAAGAAGATAGCGCGCTCGCACCCATGCAAGTCACGGAACTGACTCAATGGTCACCGGACCAATGGAATGAGGCGGTGTTCACCTTACGCCCAGAGTATCGTCTGGTGAGTTTAAAGTGGGATATCCTTAGCGTTTATCTGGCTCTACAGAATCAGCAAACACCCCCTCCACCCGATGCAGCAACTGCCCCCTTGCTTATGACCCGAACCGATGAAGGGATCGGTATTGAAGCCTGTCCGGAAAACCTCGAGAAGCTTTTACACTGCGGTCCGCAGCCCTTTACCTTGGCCGATCTTGTGGCGGTTTTCCACAAGGACGACAGCAGTGCTGAAGAATCGACCGAACTGGCGCTCGATGCGCTGATCGCCGGTATAAAGCGGTCCTTGCTCGCCGTTCACAGCGAATAAAAAGTCAAAATGACCTTAAAAAGGGGCGTCTGTCGCCCCGTTCACCCCGCCTCGTTGATCATTCTCATAAAAGTCTTAAAACTCATCCGCTATCTTTATTCTAGCTATAAAATGCGACTCTTCCCTGGCCAGTCTCGGGTTCGGATGCTAAACAATAGCTCGGAACTTGAGTTGGCCCTGCTGTTGGTAAAGGAGCATCCATGAGATTTTATCCTAAGTTGACTCTGGCCTTACTGGCCTGGATTTTGCCACTCCGAGTCGATGCGGCTTTCACCCTGGATCAAATTTTCGAGCAGTCCATGAAGAAATCGGAGACGCTGGGACTCGGTCAGTTGGCAATCGAAGCGCAAGAGGCTGCCACCAGCGAGATTGAAACTCGCAAGAATCCGCGAGTGAGGATGTCGGGAGAGTTTGATCGTGTCTATTCCAAATTAGGCGATCAGAATGTGCTGGGTCAATGGCAGCCTCGACTTCTCACAGAAATTCGTCAGCCTCTTTATGAAGGCGGCAGCATCAAAGCCCAACTGAACAGTGTGGAACAGTCGGCCGCGGCCGCGCGCTGGGATTTGCAAGGCCAGAAAGAGGAGCTTTATCGTCAGGTGGGTCAGCTCTTTTATCAAATTCTCAGTTCTGAGCAGGATTTGCTCAACCTACGCGAGTCGGAACGGATCTATCGCGATCGAGTCAAAACCCTGGAAGCTCGAGCCCGAATTGGTAAATCACGCAGTGCCGAGGTTCTCTCGGCCCGCACTCAAATGGATGCCATCAGCGCCCAAATCAAAGCCACTGCTTCCCAGCGCGATATTGCTCAAAGGCGACTGGCTTATCTTGCGGGCACCACAGCCCCGCTGGAACTCAGCGATCGTCTCTTGCTTTCGGAAAGTTCCATCTCGAGCAAGAATCAACAACCCATAGCCTCGGTACAAGCTGCCCAAGCAAGGATTGCTCTGGCTGATTCCCGCATTGAAGAAAAGCGCAGCGCCGTGCGTCCTCGGATCGATCTGATTGCGCAGCATAACTGGCAATATCCCTTTCCCGATGAACAGCAATTCAACAGCCTCAGCTTTGGTGTTGGCCTGAGCTGGACTCTTTATGATGCCGGTGAAAACGAGGCCGCTATCCGCAGTGCTGTGATCGATAAAAACAAGGCAGCACTGACCGAAACTCTGCAAACTCGCGAAAGTAAGTTGGCCTTAGATCAAGCCCAACAGGCTTATCAAGACGGTTTGGAGCAGATTCGTCTATATGATAAAGCCCTTGAAGCAGCTGAAAAAAACGTCCGCTTGCAGCAGCAGGAATTTGAGAATGGCCTGCTGACCAACCTGGAGGTGATGCAGGCTTTGGACACCCGCTTGCAAATCAAACGCAATCGCGACCAGGCCATCTATCGAGCCAAACTTGCTAAGGTGGAAGCCTTGCTGCTGACTCAAGGATTGCCGTCAAACAACAGTAAATAATCGTTGGTTTCAAATACTTCACCGGGGCATGCATGAATATCTCAGAACTGTCGATTCGCAATCACGTATTCACCTGGATGCTGATGTTCGGCTTGATCTTCTTCGGCGCCTTGGCCTATCGGGATATGGGTGTCAGCCTGAATCCAGATGTGGATTTTCCGGTGGCCAATATCAGTGTGAGTTATCCGGGAGCCGCCCCGGAAGTTATTGAAAAGGATGTGATCGAACCCCTCGAAGCTTCGGTCATCGCCGTCCCAGGCATCAAAAATTTACGGTCCGATATTCGCACTGGATCGGGCAATATCAGCGTTGAATTTGAGCTGGGCCAGGATATCGATATCGCCATTCAGGAACTCACGTCCCGACTATCCCGTTCCC
>JBGSRE010000903.1:0-12763 GCA_041737755.1 Oligoflexus sp. | reverse complement strand
CAAAGTTTGGGTTGAGGTTTCCCCAGTAAACAGGATTCGCACCGTATCAGGACTGCTATGGGCAGCAAAGGCAAGGATATCGATACCTCGCTGGCGATCGGCAAGAATAGCATCGCAAATCAGAACCTTGATCCGATAGTGTTGGCTGAGTTTTTGATAGGCTTCAAAAGTCTTGAGAACTTCATAGCGTTCAATCAGGGTATAGCGAGACATAGCATCAATAAATTGCCGGGCCATGAATTCCTCGTCTTCAATATATACGAGATCGAGGATGGGTTTTTGACTTTGATCGAGACTGGGATTGTAATGAAGCAGAGCCTCCTTGATAAAGGCCTCGCCCGCCGATAGGCTATGGATCGCTTGAATACCTTGAGTGCTGATACTTTTCGTGCCAACAGCAGAATGGGGATCGACCATCAGCACGCGCCAGCATTCAGGCCGCTGGCGTGCACAGCCCAGCATAAGCGCCCCTATCTCATCACTGAAATCAGCTGCGACTATCAAAACCTGAACAGCGTAGCTTTTCAAGATTTGCGCGGCATCAGAGCTACTGCTTGTGCAATGGACTTGTGATTCAAGACCATGCTTGGCGAACAGCTGTCGGATAGAATCGAAACGTCGAGGCTCGGGGTCAAGATAGACAAAGGCATGCTGCTCGGCATCGGTGATGAGTCTGGGTAATTCAAGCCAGAAGGTGGCTCCCTGACCTTCCTCACTTTCCACTCCGATGCGACCTTCCATTTGCAGGGCGAGCTCCTTGACCAAAGCTAGACCGATTCCCGTTCCCTGCTTATTTTGCTGCTGAGGTCCATCGATTTGGGAAAAGAGTTTGAAAAGTTTGTCCTGCTGATCCTTGGCAATCCCACAGCCAGAATCCTTAATGGCAATGCGCGCAAAATCCCCCTGGCTGCTCAGGACTACTTGAATCTTCCCCCCACTCGGAGTGAATTTCAAGGCATTGCCGAGATAGTTGAAGATAATTTTTTCCAATGCATCAAACTGAGCTTTGACAATATAGCCCGCCTGTTCAGGATTCACATGGATAAACTCATAAGAGACTTTGTTCTTCTGGCAGATGTCTTCTATATAAAGACTGACGCTTTCCAAGAAGCTCAAGAGGTCCACTCGCTCAGTTTTCAGCTTGACCTTCGACAGGGCTGTTTTCTGGAAATCGAGCAGTTGATTGACAAGTCGATAGAGCCTGTTTGCATGACGGGATGCAAGCTCAACCGAGCGCCGGAGTCGGCTCGTATCTTCGGAATCTTGGAGAGTCGCCAGTATGAGGGTGAGTGGAGTCCGAAGCTCATGGGAAATGCTACGAAAGAACCGAGTCTTTTGCTCGTCATGGTCTTTGAGCTCTTCGTGATTGATCATGAGTTCGATCTTTTGTTCTTCCAGTATTTCCTTCTGCAGATTTAATTTTTCTGAAGATAACTGAAGTTGCTCTTTCTGCTCGGATATAATCTGGGCAGCAAGAATATAATTCTGTTCCGAGCGATAGCTTTCATCAAAAAAGCCTTTTACAATAAGCACCGTTAGGATGAGAGCCTGGCTGCTGATGAACGTGGAAAAATAAACTAGGATCGGCGACTGTGACACGGGAAAAAAAGGTTCCATAAATCCGGCGGCAAGATTTCCTCCCAGCAAGGAAACTATGCTCACCAAGACCAAAGAATAAAGTACCTTTGCTTCTTTCCTGCCAAAGATAAGGAATAGCACGGTGGTCAAAGGGAAGCCAAACACGATCACCTGCAGTTTTTCATCAAAGCCAGCACAGGCCAAAACACCTGCAAAAAGTATGGGAATATAGAGGACCGTTTTAGCTAGGGTGTATCGCCCTGACTTTTCTAAGATGAGACAGCCTGCCAGCCCCAGAAGCTCGAAGAAGAGTATGGGTAGAAAAAGATAGATTCCATAAATCATCGCAGTGAAAGTAAGGAGAATAATATTAAGTGACTGCACAGCACAAGCAAGGTTGGTCATGCGAATCTTTTTAATTTCCTCGGGTTCTAGTCCATCCCGTTGGGTAGAGTAGTCCAAGGCATTGGAAAAGATCTCTTTCAGTCTGTGCAAAAGCTCTCCTCCTCGTCCCTCCCTGTCTATCGCATGAGGACTTCATCTCATCGGCTTCAAACGAGTAAAGTCAATAAATTACAGTTTAATTTTGCAAAACATATCGAAAAGTAAGATTTAATACTCATTAGAAATATGATAGAAGAACCCGACTTGAGGCACTTGAGTATTTTATCTTTGTGCCGGCTGGGCAAACGCACTGCCGAGGTCTTCACTTCGGTGGCTAGCTGGTATCGAATCTTTAGCCTTGCGCGCTTTCGTGACAGCATCCCTATTAAAAAGAGAAGGCTAGAAAGATCAATATTAATGGGATGATGAACTCATTTTTCAAGCAGCGTGTTCAGTCTGCTAGGCCCCACGGCTGATGAAATTCTGCTATTCTTGTCAAAGCCTCGAAAATTCATTTTGAGCCGGTGGAACCTTTAGACTCTTCATGGAGTACCACGAGCTATGCGTCATTGGTTCAAGCATCCCGCCTGTTTGGTTCCACTCATAGCCCTAGGGGTCACCCTCACCATCAGTGTCTTAAGCCATCTCTTGGCCTATAAAGATGCAAGCTACCGAATAGAACGAGGTCGTGTCGATCTGAGCCGATGGGATGCCGAGCAGGAGCCATCTTTTTCTCTGCAAGGAGAAGCTGAATTTTACTGGAATGAGTTCAAAGTAAGCCATCCAAAAGCCGAGAGCAATCCTACCTTCAATAAATTTCCCGGCAGCTGGTCGAACAACGGTCTATACCCTAACCATGGATTTGCGAGCTACCGCTTGATTGTCAAGAAGCGCCAGGGTCAGGAAATTTCCTTTTGGCCGGTTTGGCCTTCCGTGGCTTCGGCGATCTATGTGAATGGAGTGAAAGTCAATGAAGGCGGCAAGATTGGGCAACTCGCCTCGCAGCATAAACCTGGACCTCCTTCAGCTAGGACCTTTTCTCTCCCGCTTGAGCAGGAAGAAAATGAAATAGTCTTCGAAGTTTCCAACTATGATTTGGGTTTCGGTGGCCAATGGGCAGCCTTGTATGGCGGAACCGAGACGCATCTTATCAAGCGACACGGTATCGATATACTCCTACGTTCGCTGACACTCGGGTGTTTGATCATGCTGGGAATTTACCTCGCCATGATTTACGCCCTCCGGAGGCAAGAGCAAGCCCCTCTCTATTTGAGCTTAATGTGCCTAGCTATTGCCAGCCAGGTATCTGTTCCTGGGATCTTGGGCCTTGGCATGACCGATTTTCGCGGCGGTATGCAGATGCTTAATATTGGTTGGTTTTTTGCTTGTATTGCTTTCCTCTACTACTTTCGCAGCCTTTACCCTCAAGAGACCTCTAAAATATTCACTTTAGCCTACTCAATCCTCACTGCTGGTTTCATTCTCTTTATTTTAGTTCAACCTGTTAGCAAATATAGCGCGATCTCGAAAATTTACCAAATGATAACCCTGCTCGGTGTCGTCTACTGTGTGATGGTGCTGATTCGATCTATTAAGCATAAGCGCGATGGTGCCTGGCTCCTGGCTGTGGGAGCTGGCGTCGTTTTTCTGGCTACAATTCATGACATCATTGTTTCTCGAATGATCTTTTCCCTCGTTAACTTGCCGATCATGACTCTATCTTTTCTATTCTTTATCCTCTGCGAGGCCTATATTGTTTCAGCCAAGTCAGCCCGAGCCTATGCTACGGCAGAGCATCTGAGCGTCAACCTCAAGCAAGAGGTGGAACTTCGAACCGAAGAGATTCAGCAGAAGAGCAAAAAAATTGAAACTCTGCATCGGCATATTATGGAAAACGTCCTACAGCGTTACCTGCCTTCCACACTAGTCGAAAAAATTTTGGAAGGATCTATGACCTTTGATGAAGCTCCAAAGGCCAGCTCTATTACGGTTATGTTCGTCGATTTATGCGAATTCACGAGCCAGACAGAGCGTTTAGGTCCTGACACCATAGGCAAAATTCTCAATAGTTTTCTAACAAGAATGTCTGAGACAATTTTCGCTTTTGGCGGCACGATTGATAAATTCATGGGAGATGGCATTTTGGTTCTTTTCGGGGCGCCAGAGCCTATGGCTGACCACGATCAAGTGCAGAACGCGACCAACTGCGCCATCGCCATGCTCGAAAGTTTGGAATTGTTGAATAAAGAGTGGATCGAAAATCAATTGCCAGCTTTCGCCATGAGACTTGGAATCCATCGAGGATCAGCGGTTGTCGGCAGCTTCGGTGGACCCAAACGCTCCGACTACACTGTCATCGGCCACACCGTGAACGTTGCGTCCCGAATTCAAGCTGTCGCCAGACCCAATACAGTCTATATAAGCGATGCTGTCCGCAGTCTATTGGCAGAGGAGCAATGGGAAGATTTAGGACCCATGGCCTTGAAAGGAGTGGCGGGTGACCAAGCCATCTTCCGTTTGCTCGTAGCTCAGCAGAGTTTGTATCCCAAAGTCAGCGTGGTCTCGAGTTGAAGGCCAAAGGCTGAACCTTCAGCCTCGAGTCTTTCTTTGGCTTGGGCTGCAAGAGCGGGCTTTTAGGGCGAGCCCGCTCCGACGTTAAATCTCAATGCACCCAATGAAAGCGTTCAGCTTTGGCTTGATAGGCTTCATGGGCAACGGGCTGCATGCCCGTGGTGGGATGCTGCTCAAAATAGAAAGGCTGGCGTTGCTTCGGCCGCAGTCCCACTTCATTCATGCTAGCAGCATCATAAAGTCGGCCGTTGATCATGGTGTAGGAGACCATTTTGGAAAGACGGAAATCTTTGAGGACATCGCCGTTGATCACCGCAAGGTCAGCAAGTTTTCCAACTTCAATGGAGCCTATATCTTTTTCCATTCCTAAATAATGAGCGCCATCGATGGTGCCAGCGCGAAGTGCTTCCCAGGGGCTCATGCCGCCTTGCTGCATCATCCAGAGTTCCCAATGGGCAGCCAGACCTTCCCTTTGGCCATGAGCACCGATATGAATCTTAACTCCCAAATCGCGTAGTTGTTTGGCCGTGCGAGCGACTGCAAAATGATTGTAATGGCTATCAGGAGCTGTTTCGCGACGAACCGAAGCGGGTTCGACCACGAATTTGGGCACAAAACTCATCAATCGCTGGTCCTTCCAAACTTCGGTGCGATCGTACCAGTATTTTTCACCAGCTAGCCCACCATAAGCAACGACAAAGGTCGGCGTATAGGCGACCTCAGTGCCGCTCCAGAATTGATAGACATCGTCATAGACCTCCTTAAGAGGCAATGAGTGTTCAATGCCCTGATGACCGTCAGCGATCATGCTCATGTTGTACTGAAACTTGGACCCACCTTCAGGAATCACGTGGATCCCGAGTTCGCGACCGGCTTTCACCAGCATCTGTCTTTGCGAACGGCGCGGCTGCTGATAGCTCTTAATCGAAATCGCTCCGACATCCTTCAGACGCTGCACATGAAAGAGAGCATCATCATAGCTCTCAATCTTGGAAGCATAGCCGGCACCCATGGCTCCGTAAATAATAGATCCCGTTGAAAAAATTCTGGGTGCTACCGTTAGACCAGCTTTTTGCAATTCGGCAGTCGAGAAAATTTCGCTGGTATCATTGCTTGGATCGTGAACGGTGGTGACACCGAAGCTTAAAGACGAATAGTTCTTCCAGTTCTGCTGCGGCGTCAGTTCTTCAGAACCCTGGGGTCCGTGCGCATGGACATCGATAAGGCCGGGAATAATAGTTTGACCCTTCACGTTGATTTCCATAACGCCTTTGGGCAGAGTCACCTCTTGTCTCTTGCCTATGGCAGCAATGCGGCTATCACGAATCAAGATCACCCCATCTTCGATGATTTCCTGGGTCTTGTCGGCGTCTCGCATGGTGAGTATTTTAGCTCCGACCAGGGCAATATCGCCTTTTGGAGCGTCGCGATCGACCTTAAAATCAAGCGCTGTGATCAAGGGTTTGAAGTCTTTCGGCAGCTCCTCTTCGCTGCTGGTAACCAAGGGGAAGACCTGGTTCAGAGGCAAA
Organism: Oligoflexus sp.; assembly: GCA_041737755.1. Taxonomy (GTDB): domain Bacteria; phylum Bdellovibrionota_B; class Oligoflexia; order Oligoflexales; family Oligoflexaceae; genus Oligoflexus. The sequence goes on along the minus strand of JBGSRE010000903.1, from coordinate 6,701 downwards.
GAATACTGTCTTGGTCCCTGGGCCCACATCAACTCCTGACTGTCCGGTGTCCAAACCAGAAATTCTCCCGCTTGCTTGGATAGACTGCGGACCTGGGCAACTTTACTTTGACCGCTCAGGGTCACGGTCTTTCCCGTATTCAAAAAGGGTGTGAGATAAGCCCGGAATTGCTCATTGAAAGCCAGCCATTTGCCATCAGGTGAAACCAAGAATTGGGTGACGTCTTCACCTTTTGCATGGCTCTGCACATCTTTTCCTGCGGTATCGCAGGACATCAATTCAACCCCAGTAGGTTCCATCGACTTCAGCCAGAAGACCCGATCGCCCTGTGCTGCAAAATGCGGCTGGGCGCCTTCCTTCTGCAGCTTTACTGGTTTCGAACCATCTAGTTTTTGCAGATAGAGCCCGGGTTCTTCTGACCAACGACGGTCGAGCAGATAACCTTCTGGCAATTTGCGATAGACAACCGCATCGGCCTTGGGCGAGAATTGGACTTCGACATAATGCCCAGGCTGTTGATTGATGGTTTTGCTCGTGCCGGTCTTCAGGTTGAGAACTTTAATACTGCCGAGCATGGCATCATTCCAGCTCGTGTAGACAAGCTGCTGACCATCTCGAGAAAAAGCTGGATAGAATTCAAAGTGGTCGTTTTGCTTGGTCAGTCTTTGAATTTTGCCAGTGCTTAAATCTTTCCGATAAAGATAACCAAGAGCTTGAAAGACGAGGCTGCTTTTATCCGGTGACTTTTGTAGCCAGCGGGGCATTTTTACGTCAAATTTTTCAGGGCTCACCTCGACGCTATGGTGGGGCACTTGTAAGACTTGAAGTTGGCTGTCGATTTCTATTTTCAAGGTTTCAACTTGTTTGCTGGCTAAAGCGAGCTTATGGATTTTTCCCTTGGCCCAGAACACAATGTTCTGACTGTCAGGCGTGTAGGCGAAGTGCGGTGCATTGCCGAGTGTTCCATCAGACTCCTGGAGATCGCGATCGAGACCAAGATAGACTTGTTTCTCTTCCCCCGAGGCTAGATCTTTCACATAGATCGCACTTTGAACGTCGACCCGTTTGATAAAAGCTAGGCTCTTGCCATCAGGTGAAAGGACCGGGCGAATCGCGCCGCCAGCGCCGCCGGTGATGGTCTCCTCTTCGCCTTTTTGCAAATCCCAGCGACGAATCACAAAAATCTGTTGGGTTGAGTTTTTGTTGTACTGCCAGGTTTTGCCATCGGTGGCGTCAAGGCTATAGTATAAATAGCGGCCATCCATCGAGTATGCCGGCTCCGCGATATTCTTTTGCGTGCCTTTGCCGTGAAGGAGTTCGCGGACTTGGGCGCCGTCACCGCCGTTGATGTGATAGAGCCAGATTTCACCGCCAGGAATACTGCGGGTCGAAACGAAACTTTTCCGAGCTGCAATGTACTGACCGTCCGGACTGAAGCTCGGATTATGCAGCGAGTTGTTCGACTCGCTGGTGATTTTTTTTAGGTTTTTGCTAGTGAGATCCATCATCCAGATATTGTCAGCGCCCTCGCGATCAGACACGAAAGCGATACTTTTGCCATCGGGACTAAAGCGGGCCTGGTAATCATAGGCCATGCCGCTGGTGAGGGGTTGCGCTTTACCTCCACTCAAGGGCACGAGGTACAGGTCACCGAGGACGTCAAACAAAACGGACTTACCATCCGGACTGACATCAACATCGGACCAGGTAAAACTTTCGGTTTTAATGCGGACATTTTTTTTGCTGCCTTCTGGATTCTGGACGTCCCATTTTGCCTTTTCCTCGGCTTCTTTGCCGGGCTTTTCTTCTTTGGCGAAGACTGGGGTTCCCTGCAGCAGCAGGCAAAGCGCTGTTAAACATGCTGGAATGCTTGTTCTCAAAGTCTGGCGATAAATCATCCTGGTTAATAACCCTTCCATGGAAAGCACAGTGAGTCTCCTCTTCGCTCGGTTCCAAACTATTCGTGACTATCTTGCCCGGTAAAATTCCTTCGAAGATACCAAATCCCCTTTAAAAGCCAAGCGAAGTATAAGGCGTAGATCAGGCGTATCTTGGACTAGAGGCTTCTTGAAGTTAATAGCCTTATTGTCATCTCTTGCCTTCAGGATGTCAGTCAGGCTGGTGCAGAATTCGGTAGAATAGGCGATCGATAGCTTCGAATATGCAATCAAGATTGACCTGCATAAATATTCTTAGTCACTGAAAACGTTTATTTATTCTATCCCGTGGATGTCTGGTAAAGTCTCTCGAATCCTTAAACTAATCGTTATAAGATGAAGCACATTTTGTTTCTGGCTCGATTGTCTGGAGCCTTAGCTGAAGGAGTTTGTCTAATGAAGCTTGTTTCTTTATCCCTTGCTGTCTGTATCGGACTGGCCGGTGGGGCTGTTATGGCTGCGCCGTTTATTAATGCCGTCCAATTCAATTGTGAGTACAAGCCAAGGACTAATGGCAATTGGGAGGCTCGTGGCGAAGTTACCGCCGAGATGCAGAATGACGGCTTGCGACTTTTCTTCAATTCCAGCGGCAATGGCTCGGCTCTCGATAGCATTCAAACGACCAATGCCGATTCGGAATATAAAGTCGAAGCGCGATGTCCAGGGCAGATCACTCTGAAAAATGACAAGCCCTTTCGCATCAGAAACTTTCGCTTCGATGTCGATGCGGACAATGCCGAGATCGGTGCCACAGATGGCTTGATCGAACTGACTGCCGCAGGTATCACTTTCGATGCCAATGCGATGAATTCGAAAGATGATTTTAACAAGGTTTGGACAGTTAAAAAGACCGAACTTGATCGCTACAAAAACGAGCCTAATAGCAACAATAAAGCGCGTATCAATCCCTTTAGCGACAAACAGGAGTCGAAAACAATCTGTAGCAATGCACTGACGATACGCTTCAATGATCTTCGCGGCATTGCCGTGCGGAACCAAACCAGCAATCAGAACGATCGACTCTCGACCTTCTACTCTGTGCAGAATCTATTCATCAGCTTCGATCCCTGCTGATAAAGGACGCATAATATCGTGTTTAATGGTTTTTGCTGCTTGCTCCTCCTGCTCTTTGTGACCGGTTGCGGCCGGGTTCAAAACTCGATCAATCGGCAGGTGCTGGATTGCGGGGCTGAACTGCGCGGCCGGTCCGGCCTATGGGTCAAGGTTCTCGATCCCAGTGGCCAGGAACTGGCCGAAGGTGAGGGTTTGGAAGCCAAATCTCTCGTCTTGGATCAAACCGGGCGGCTCACTCAGTCCCTGGAAGTCAGCAGCAAAAGCTGTGTAAACCTAGAGCAAAGTCAGACCTTCGTCCTTCGTTCACGAGCTGCTGATCGAAACTGGAGTTTGATTCTGGATCGATCGGCGATTCCCTGGAATCAAAGGGTTCGTCTGCAGGACAATAGCCGCCAGGCCTTGCATTTGAAATGTCCCGAGCCTTGGATTAGCAATGGTCAGTTGCGATTGCCGTTGGTCGCGACTGCGGAAACTCAAAAGGATTCCTTCGCCCTCTCCGCCCAGGTCGATGGCCCACAGGGGCAGAGGCTCTTGAATGCCTACGGTCTTCGAGAGGAGCAGGGTGGGGAATCGGTCCTTCTGCCTCTCGATTGGCAAGATGGTCCCGCTCGCTTGACTCTGAGGCTCCGTAATCTCCTGCTCGATGAGAATGCGAGCGAGGCACTGCAAGAGCAAGAATGTGCCTTAAGCATCGATCGCCAGCAGCCTAAAATCGAAATCTCACCGTCGACGAACGGTGCAGATGCGATTCAAGTGCGTCCAGGTGAATTGATTCATCTGCGGAACGAAGATCAGCATCCCTTGCGCCTGTCCTGGTGCTTGGAAGCTCTGGGCACTCAAACTTGCTTGAACGCTTGGCAGAAAAGTGGGCCTGAACTCAGTTTTCCAGCACCCGAGCAAGGGCAATGGACCGTTTACGGTCTGGCCGAAGATGCTGCCGGCAATCGCTCGCAGCCCTGGCAGCGGACGATTCAGGTCATCCAAAGGGATCTTATCAACAGCATCGCGGCACGGACCGAGCAGGCTTTAGCTGAAAAGACCGCCGATGGTTTCAAGGCTGCGGAAAGTATCATGCGCGGACTGGTGGACTTCAAACGGCTGGTCCTGCCTGAAGAGCAGCTGAAAATTGAACAGCAGCTCATCGACAGTATTCTGGAAATCGCCCCTTACATCAAAGAAAAAAATCGGGCGCGTGCCCTGGGCAAAGGCCGTCGACTGTGGCAAGTAAACGGGGACTTGGATAGCCCCTATTTGGTGCTGACGGATCGCGAACTCTCGCTATGGACCACCGCGGGCAAATTTTTGCAAGCTTTGCCGGTCGAAGATGCGCTGACTGCCGAATGGTCGGAAGCCGCGCAAGCCTTGCTCTTGGGTTCGGCGGATCAAGTGCAGATCGTGCGGTATGAAAACGAGAAACTTGAAAGAGTCAGTGAACTCAAGTGGGCGGATGTGAATATTTACGGTCCCCCTGCTTCGCTGCTATGGTTTCCTGATGGGTCCCGCTTCCTGCTTGCGGCTGCTTTTGATGTGCCGGCGCTGTTTGCTGTGCAGGCGAACTCGATTCGTCTCTTGCAGCGATTTGAGCTTAAAGATGCAAGGACCTTGGCCGTGCACGCCGGAGGCAAGTACCTAGCCGCTGCCAACAGTTCCGATATCGGTATTTGGCAGGAGCAAGGCGAGCAATGGGTGCTGCTTGACAGTGATGAGATATCGGCTGTGGACCTTCAATTTACCGCCAAAAGCTCGAAAGACCCGGTCGAGCTGCTGCTGCTGGCAAAGGATGGTCGCCTCTTTAATTGGCAACCAGGCGTGGTTTGGAAAGAATTCGATCCGGGCATTCCGGGAGATGTTCCCAGCAAACGTCCGGAAGGCAATCCTATTCGGAGTTTGCAAGCCTGGCCAGGCGGCGGTACGGGACTGCTTGAAAGAGGTGGTCGACTGTATCAATGGCAGGCTCTTTCCACCAAGGCATTGCAAGCGATTCCTCTGACTGGTTTTGCTTGGGATAAACTGCGCCAGTGGAAAGTGGATCGCTGCCAAAAAGCGATTTGGTTGCAAGACGATCGCAGCATAAGTTTTTGGTTGTGGCGGGATGGTCAAGACCCTCGCTTCGAAAAGCGTGAAGAGTGGCATCTAGCGCCCGATCAGCCGATCGATTTTATCAGCAGCTGCAGGGCGGATGGTCTGCACATGCTCAGTCTGCAGGAAGACGATGGACGACTGCGTTTTTGGCAACAAAATGGGCCTTTGCCGATCATCGAGGGCGATAGCGATCAAGTGTTTGTGACCCAGTTTGTGCGCGGATTTCCAGAAGGCGAAAGATTGGTGACAGCTGGCTTTGATAGCATCATTCGGGTCTGGAACCGACTTGGCGGAAAACTCATGGAGTTCACCGGCCATCAGGGTCAAGTGAATGAGGTGCGCTATTTGCCCCGATCGAAGCAGTGGCTTTCCAGTGCTGAAGACAGCAGTTCACGCCTTTGGAACGAGCAGGGTCAGGAACTGGCTCGATTGAAGCTCGCCGACCGACCAGGAGCCATTTTAAGAGACGGCGCTTTGGCCCTGGATAGCGATCATATTTTCAGTGCCGGTGTTGGTGTGCTGGCGCTTTGGCAAAAGCAGCCGGATCGCAGTTGGATCCTGCAAAAATCCTTGGCGCTCAGTCCAAGCGAACGCAGCGGACCGGATTCCCTTCGTCTTTTGCAGGGTGGCGGCGAGGATCGGATTTTAGCTCGCATCAGCTCCCGGGGCCGCTTTCGAGGACAGTTTATCAGCCGAGAGGGCGATCTGCTGCCAACTGATCCGGGACTTCCGGAGCTGAAGGATCTGCTGCATTTGGAATTGTCTCAGGATAATAAAAGACTGGCTTTGGTTTCTGGGCAAGGCGCCTTGCAGATCTTTGAACTGGTAGAGGGTTCTTGGCAGGAAGAGCGGCAGTCCTTGGAAGATGGCAAGCCTCTTATTCCCAGACTTTTATCTTGGGCTCCCGATGGGCGGTCGTTTCTGATGATAGCCGGTGATCGGCAGCTGGAACTTTGGGCGCTCAACGATAGGATCTGGCAGAAAAAGGCGGTAAAATCATTGGCTCCTGGCAGCCCAGTGGAAAGAGGAATCCGCTGGAGTGCCGATGCTTCGTCGATTATTTACGCCAATCAAGGCGAGATCACGATCCTCGATCAAAAGCTTCTTGTCATCCATCGCGTCAAAGCTTTTCCAGATACGGCAGTGGTGGATTCGCTCTCGGTCAGCAGTGAGTCTCTTTATTTAGCGGTAGGATCAGGTCGTCGTGTCCGCCTTTTGAACTTTCATTTGCCGGCACTGAGGCTTCAACTTTGTGACTGGATGAAGGATTATCTGGAGGCGGGTGAGGCCCCCAGTGATCTGCAAAAGGTTCAAGACTTGTGCAAAAAACTTGAATGATAGCATGGACTTTATTTAGCATCGCAGGCTATGCAAGTTTTTCTTTATGGATGAGTTGCACCGCGATCTTTGCCCCAGATCTCATCCAGTCGTTTATCCCGGCCACAGCTAAAGCGGTAGTAATTGTAGCGTACGGGATTCTTTTTGTAATACTGCTGATGATAGTCCTCGGCCGGATAAAAAGTGGAGGCTGCGGTCACTTCTGTGGCAATTTTGCCTTTTAATCGGCCTGATTTCGCCAGGGCTTCCTTGGACGCTTCAGCCAGTTTG
>JBGSRE010000891.1:0-15839 GCA_041737755.1 Oligoflexus sp. | reverse complement strand
GCAGACATGGCAAGCAGCCCTGTCGTTTCAAATTAAAGACTGGGTGGGCATGTCCGCCCTCCACCGACTGGAAAATCAATTAACCGAAAATATGCTGGAATTTTTCAAGACTCATCCCAAACTGGAGATTCTTGGTAATGGTGACCCCAGCAAGCGCTATCCGATCTTTTCGTTCCTAGTTCGCCATGGTCAACGCAAATTGCATCACACCTTTGTCGCTGTCCTGCTCAATGATTTCTTTGGCATTCAGGCCCGTTCGGGCTGTGCCTGTGCGGGACCTTTTGGTCATGAACTGCTCGGCATTGAAAGAGATCTATCCAGCAAATATGTGGAACTCATTCTGAATATTCTCAACGGCTTCAAACCAGGCTGGACGCGAATAGGGGCCCATTACACCCTGAGTCGCGCGGAACAGGACTATTCGCATAAAGCCCTGAGCGCCATTGGTTGGTTCGGCGCTCTCTTTTTGGATCAGTATCGCTTCGACCCTTATACCGGCGACTGGCAACATCAGTTTCCGAGTACCCAGCATCCCAGCCTGCATTTGGATGAGGCCTTGACCTTACAGGATAGCGAACATCTTTTACCGCAGCTTCTGGACGAAACATCCTTGGAATCCTGTTGGGTCGATCAGCTGGAAGAATTTTATCTCTTAACGTCAGCTCAGCTCGCCCGTTTAATTCTGGAAGAAAGTGCTGGCCGTTCTGCGAAAATCACCATGGATCGTCTGGCGGCTGCTTGCTATCCCTTAATTAAAAAGCAAGTGGAGCATTCGACGAGTACTGAAGATGGCTTCCTGCATGAGCTGGTGCAAACCCTCTGTCCTTTACTCACACCGCCGGGAAAACAGCCAGAGGATTGCCGACGTGATATCGAATCGCTGCTCCGCGGTCTGTTGTTTGCTCCTGAAAAACACTTGCATCGCTTTGAAAGTTTTACCGGAATCGACAGCAATTTACCTTTTTTCTTCGTCTCAGCGGGAACTTTGACGAGGCCCATTATCTGGGAAAAAGTACGTTTCAGCAGCTGTGGAACCGCTAGTGAATCCTTGCCACTTTGAAAGCCGTATCTTGCAGCTTTCGTTCTTATATTACCCTTCTCGCTGGACAAGGGGTGCACCTTAGGGCAGAACTGCCCCTGATAGAGGCCAAGGCCCATCTGGACTTTTCAAGAGGTAACCGATGAATCGCAGAAATATTTTGTTTGCCAACCTAGTCATGCTTTTGGGATTTGCAGCGGGATATGCGGCTGCCTATTTTACCGTCAAAACGACTAATGGATTGACCAGCTCCAGCGCAATTCCAGTAACTTTTACCCAGCAAGCAGTGGCTCCTACCGAAGCGCCTGTCGGAGTAAAAGAAGCTCAACCCGCCACCATAGTCGAGACAAGCTCTGAAGTGATTGCTCTTCAAGCCCAGCTGGCAGAAAAAAATGCCCGCATCCACGAATTGCAACAGAAGGCCAATGCCTCCACCCATGAAACATTGACACCGGAAGACGATAGTCCAGAGTATCGAGAAAAACTTGCCGGCGAGTTGATGGAATTAACCAAGGCAAAGGACATGATTCAGCAATCTTTCCAGGCCTCCGCTCAGATGATTGGGAAAGATTTGAACAGCGAAGGGCAGGAGGCACTGAACGCAGCTCTGCAAAAGCATTATAGCTGGGATAAGTTGGAAAAATCTTTCTCCAAGATATATACCGAAGTTTTTTCTGCTCAAGAACTCAGCGACATGACCGAGTTCTATCGCACCGAAGTCGGAGCAAGCATGCTGAAGAAACAACCGGATGTGATGCAAAAGACCCTGCAGGTTATGAGTCAGATCAATCAAGAGATCCAACCCAAATTGCAGGCTGATTTGGAAGCCATCATGAAAAAAAGCAAGGAAAATCCTGTAACTGCCAGCAGCAAGACTGATACACCCACAAAATATTAACAGTTAAAAATCTCTTCCAAGACGATCGCCACTCCATCCAGATCATGTCTGGGTGCGAGGCGATCGGCCACTGCTTTGACTTCATCGTCACCATTTTCCATAACGATGCCAAGCCCGGCAGCGGCGATCATTTCTAAATCATTGGCGCCATCGCCTATCGCGATCACCTCTTTCAAACCTAATCCCAAAAAATCACAGACAATACCCATTGCTTGGCCCTTGTTAGACTCGAAAGCGCTCAATTCAATCCAAGGATATTCCCGAAAATACGTAAAGTGAACTCGATCAGCAAACTGCTGCTGAAGAGTTTCATAGATGGATCGACGATCCTCTCGAGCGTGCACGAGGATGGATAGAACCGAACCCTGAGGCAGCTGATCATAATCAAAAAGAGTCGGCTTTTTCCCATACATGCCGATAAATTCATCGATGACTGCATCATTCTGCAGGGCAAAAAATCCTTCCGCTTCATCCAGCAGAATATTCTTCACTCCATCCAGCCCACGGCACACTTCCAAAAGGCTGTGCATGGTTTCAAAAGGAATGACTTGCGCCGACAGTCCATCGCCAAACAGACTTTTATGGACCATGCTACCACTGAGTGAAATGACAGGTGAAGGGCTCTCCAAATGCGGCACGAGGCGTCGAATGGATTCAACTGGTCGGCCAGTGGCGATCACGATGTGAATGCCCTGCGCAATAAGCTTCTTCAAGCACTCCGTATTGCGCTCTGATACCTGTGACGAGCGATTGAGCAAAGTACCATCCAGATCGATAAAAACAGCTTTATAGGGCGGCGTCTTCAATCTTCAACCTCTTGCGGCGATAGGAGTTGATGCCTAGTAAAAGTCTTCATAAATGCGGGCTCGCTTAAAGATCGGAACAGCTCTTTGGAATTTCGCTTTTGATAATCACCCGTGCTAATCCCGGTTTCCGTGCAAGCCATCCATCGGCAATAACCTTTAAAACTTCGCGGCCGACTCAAGATGAGGGCCTGCTCTTCCGCGACAGGCGCGGCCTCTATCAGTCTATCTTGCTTTACGGCCGCCAGCCATGATACGGGAAGACTACGCAAATCAATCTTCATTCTCTTGCTGAACTCTCGCCAAAAAGCTGAGTGATGGACTTCCGTTGGGATCGGCGCAAAGAAATGGCACCAATCATTCTCCAGGCCTTCCATGAGGAGGCCACAGGATGATTGGTGACGACAGGGGCCAAGGATCCGATGCGTAGAGAGTAAGTCATCATGCAATTGACTGAGCTGACGGCTTTCCAATTTTCGCCCTGGTTCCACCCAGAGCACAGCAGCCGCGGATTGCGCTAGGCTTCGTAAACTCTGCAGAGTCTTCTCATCCAATTCGGAGAGGACATGACTGATGAGGAGGAGAAAGGGCTGCTCGGGAGGCCTTGGATGCTTCAGCATTTCCACCTTTTGTTGGGGAAAATCCTGCTCTATTCGCTTGGCAGCGAACTTTTGGGCTTCTGGCGAGCGATCGTAGAGGAGGATGGAATGCCATCGGTCCGGCATAAGTTCAAGCAGACTACGACTGGCAATCCCTGTACCGCAACCCCAGTCTAAGACCGGGAGTTGATCAGGGAGGCCTGGCTTTTGTTCGGCCAAAAAGCCTAAGACAGCCAGCCATTTCCAACGAATTCGCTGCGCCAAGGTTTGTTCATAGGCGGATAACCAGCGCTCATCATGCCAATAATTAGGCAGATGGCCTTCGCTTTCCAGGAAGCCCTGGCGCATCACCTGCAATAATTCCCAATCAATGTCTTGCATACTACCTGAAAAATAAAGGGGCCTCAAAGAAGCCCCTAGACTATGAATTTTCGTAGCACTTGTCCACGCGAAGTCGCGTCGATCCATACTCGATACGTTATTCGTTGCTGGCTCTTTGTTGCAAACGCCGGACGATATCTTCCAGCATATCAATTGAAAAATGGGCGCGAATATGTTCGAAATAGAAGCTATCCGCACGATCCCCGTCCGGTCTGTTTTGATGAAAATGAATGATTTGCTCAAGCAGCTGCTGCCGATAGGCCTGCTCTTCCTGACGCTTAAGACGATATTCCTGAAGTTTCACAATCATGATTCACCTCTGCACAAACTGCAACTTAAGAGTATGAGCTTCGCTAGACTACATTCCTCCAATAATCTTAACGGTTGAGCCCGCCGAGGCCTTGATCTTTGTCACAAGAAATCATTATTCACCTTTACTATCAAAGGCTTAGCTTGGAAAAACTGGAGACTTAGAAGGCTCCTCTCAAAGCGTCATCCAAGCGTTTCTCTCTTGTCTTCAGGCACAGCGTCGGAGCCTGAGATCTTTTTTGTTTTGACCCTCTCTGAACCGGACTTAACCCACTAATATTCTTGCCATCTATTATTTCTCTTATATCTTGTCTGCGAACCTGCCGAAAAGGTAGAGATAAGGGGGTCCGTGTATGAAGAACTCTTACCAATTCCTTACGAAACTAGGGTTCGGTCTTGTCACAATGCTGACAAGTCTACTCTTGGCGTGCTCGAATCCTGGCAAATCAGGATCGACCGACACCCCAAAAGCTCCTGAGCTGAATCGATCCAACGCCGACGCCAAGCCCGTAGCACCTATTCAAGCTGAAACCGGCAGTCGCATCATCGTCACCTTTAAAAACCCAACTGAGCTCAAGAACCTCAGCGGCTATGTCGTCGATGCCAGCGATGAGCATGGATTCAAAGCCGTTGAAGGCAGCAGTGGTCGCTACGCATTGTACAGCATGAAACCTGGCCGCTATGATGTGATATTTGCAGGACAGCGCGCCAATGATGACCCAGCCCAGACAGCTCTGACATCCGTTGGCCTTCGCCTCAGTGGCATCACCGTTAAGGCGGGCGAAGATCTTACGATTAAAGAGCCAGTGGATTTACTGCCTAGCTTTGCCATTAAAGGTAAAGTCCGCCTCCAGGATGGTTTAACGCATGGAGCTATTGAGATACAAATTCCAGGAACTAAAATCAAAACGACAACGACAGCGGATGGCAGTTTCAGTTTGGAAAACGTGCCGACCGGCAATCATTCCGTTCAAGCCATAAGCAGCGGCTTTTCTCGAGGTTTTTATGAAACTCGAACTTGGCCACAGGCTGAAAATACTCTGACTCCGCTCACTCTCCTTGCCGAGGATCAGGCACTTGCCACCGGGGTTCACTACAAAGGTTCGGGGCTTTTTGCCAGCGAAGCCAATCAGGTCACAGTATTTCTGGTCCATCCTGCAAGTATGAATAAATATCGACTCAGTGAAACATCGGATTTTGCAGAGAGCGTCTGGCTTAACTTTCAATCTTCTGTTGATTTAAGTTTCCCCATCGGCGGAGAGCGCAAGGTGTACGTTCAATTTTCCAAGGATGAACAGCAATTCAGTGCGATCTTCAGCGCCGACCTCCCCATCGCTGCCTCACCCTGATGCCCATAAAATAAAGGAGGCTTGAGCCTCCTTGTTATTCGCTTACTTCACCTTGCAGGTATGTCCGTTTTCAAAACCCCAGCCGTCGCCGTCTGGATCAACCGACCGTGACGAGCACTTGGCAAGTTCGCAACTACGGTTGTTTTCCCAGCCCCAGCCATCGCCATCCGGATCTGATTTTCCATCCTGACAGAAAGTAACCGCGACGGGCGCCATCGACTTTACCCGGCAGGACTTATTGTTTTCCCAGCCCCAGCCATCACCGTCGGGATCCGATGCTGAAGAAGCACAGATGATGACTTGACAGCTTTTGTTGTGCTCCCAGCCCCAGCCATCGCCGTCGGGATCCGATGCTGAAGATTCGCAAAGAACAGTGCTCGCTTCCGGAACCGCAATCTCACGACCCCCACCTACTGTTCCAGGAACTTTTGCTGGCAGAAGGTTCGGAGTGAAAAGTCCACCGGCATCGCGTAGCAGCATAGTCTTAGCATTGGAAACAAAATTTCTAAAATCGGTGTATCCGGCGTGACCTTGATAAGGAATATAATACTCGGTCAGGTTGCTCGCTCGATTTTCCCAGGTCAACGCAAAAGCCAACTGCACGTCTTTATCAGACGTTAGCAAAGGCAAGAGATGCTTACTAAACCAGTCGGATGACTTCGTCACTTCATTGTGCAAGTTATAGTTGCCTGTTTCCGTCAGAGCTGCAACTTTTCCTTCTTCTTTCGCAATGAGTGAGACCGTCTTCAAATAGCGCGCAAAAACCGCTGATTGGTATTCGGGAGTTTCCCAGGGCTGACCATTATTGACAGCATAATAGAGGTCGAGACCAAGGATATCGACATAGGATGATCCAGGATAAAGACTCATAAAGTCATTGTGGAGGTCCTGATCGGTTGAGCTATCGTTTTGAGCTCGGGTCATATCGCAGCTGTGGCCCTCATGCTTGCAAAGCTTGTCGGGAGAAAAAGCTATCATCATATTGCGAAGAGAACGATTGACATGAAGATAATCGACTGTCATCCGGAATAGCTTTTTGTAGGCTTCCGCTCCGGTGACGACATTGTCCCGGCCCAGGTGCTTCTTACAATCCCAGCTTTTGGCTCCCCACCAAAACCAGCTTCCATTCATTTCATGGAAAGGACGAAAGATCATTGGAATCAGATCCAATCCTTCGGACTGCAGTCGAGTCGCAAAGCGATCAAGCTTCTGCGTGAAAAGCCAGTCCTTCCAGGTCATACCGTTTATCCAAGGCTCTTCATTGACGATGCGACAGAGACAGCTACGGTTACTATCATTATTCCAATCATCAATTTTGAAACCGTTGCCAGGAACACCTCGGTTCCCCTCCGCATCGACCACGTCAGCAATATCACAGGCGCGCATGTGCCATTCAAAAGCGACCAGACCGCCTTTGCCGTTGTCATAAAAATCCCTGGCAGCTTTGGCGTAAGCTGGCTGATTCCAGCTGGGATTTTTCATCGCAAAATCCCAGACGTCCATGCCAAGGACGGCCGGCTGATCACCCACCAATTTTTGCGAATCCGGCTCCGTTCCATAAGAGTTGTCGCCCCAGGGGTTCATGCCGTTCAGCCCAATACCGGATAAAGTAGCGCGCTGCTGACCGAATAGAAAGCGGCCGCTTGTCATCAAATCAACGAGGTTCAAAAAGGTTTCATTCTTGGTTTGTACAACATCTTCGGTGCCAGAGAGGGTTTTCACTTTCGAATTGTCTGCCGCTGGACGACAGGCCATTAAAAACACAAAGCAACTGATCCATAGGTGTTTCCGCAGCATGTTCGCATTACCTCAGAGGGGAAAAGTGGTCTAACAAAACCCCTTATTCAATTCACGTGCCACCATGAAAACCTTGATGCGCAAGGCTTTTGAGCGATTATTGCGCGCAATTATGTTTCCATATCGCGACCAAAGTCAGCTCGATCCGCTGTTTGTTTTTTGTAACCATATATTATTATTTGATTAAATGGCGTTAGGCGCAGCGTCGCTACTAACTGGCGACTCTTGCGCCTAGCCGAGGCGCCTGTTGTACGCTGTGACAGCGACTGAAGTTCAGACAGGATTAATCTCGAAAGCTGGAGATTTTTTCTAAACTTGAGCTATACTGCCCTGGGATGTCCCGCGTTCAAGCATTGATTGATGCAGTGGAACCGACAAACAGAAACCAGGGAGTTTGGTTTTCGGGTGGTGTGCAAGCCTTTCGAATGAGAGAGGAGCCTAAAGCCTGTGGACCAACACCCACCAATACGTTGGTGGGTTCCCTAGCAAAATCAATGTGCGGGATGTCCTACCTTTCAGAATTAAGCAGACGCTTCATCTCGCCTAAAGCTCTTTTATGCAGCTTTTTGAAAGACGGTAGACTGATCTGCATCTCCTCAGCGACTTCCCGCAGAGTTTTCTCTTCAAAATAGAGTTTGGCAATGACGGTCTTTTCCGGATCAATCATATTCAATAGCGCTTGGTCCAATAGGCGCTGATCTTCGATTTCTAAAAGCATGGAAAGTTGATCTCGGCCCTGATCAGGCGATTCAATTTCATCAAGGTCAGTGTCTGTCTCGAATTCCAGACCATTGCCCCACACAGCTTCGATCTGCAAAAGCTCTTGCAGTTCTTCCGTGCTTAACTTCATGCGCGATCGAATCATGTCCTTGTCGAGAGTGAGTTCCCGAAGGTGGGCTTCCTCTCGCAATCGACTCAGTGCCGCTAATTTTTTGCGAATTTTAAATGGCACGGGATGACGCCGGGATTGCTCTTCCCGCATGCTTTCCCGAATCAAGGGCCAAGCAAAGCCCTTAAAAGACCCACGCGGTTTCTTATAGAATTTCTGAGCCGCACGAAACAGAGCCTCACGGCCCACGCTCTGCAGCTCTTGGAATTCAGCTTCGTTTTCCGTTTTGCTGGGAATATGATAACGGGCCGCTGCTTTGCGGACAATTTCCCAGTGTTCTTCGACCAGCTTGTGAGGCATGATTTTAGCCGCCTCCCGCAATGCTTTTACAAAAGGATCCTGACTTTCCAGGGCCAGCAGCTGTCGATCCAATCGAGCCGGCAGAGGATGCAGTTCCCGGGCAATCAAGAGGGCCAGACGGAGCCCATCCTCTCGGCCCTGGTCATCCAGTTCTTGAATCTGCCAAACCTCAGCCAACTCCTCGGATTTGGCTAGGAATTTTTGTTGATCAACGAGGGACAGCGTCTCGAGCTGTTTCTGGCATTGACCCCAGATTTCGATAAAATACACCTTTATCAGGGAGTTATCCATTCAGTGAGCGCCCCTTCCTTGGCCAACATTGAGATCATTTTAGCAGTTGAATTCCTAGAAGCAAAATCTTGCTTTTTTCCGCACTCTGGCCTACACCTGCTCTCCATGATAAAGGAGCGATGCTATGCCTCATCTGGCCGTTTACGGAACCCTCCGTGATCCAGATATCATTCGTGCTGTCTTGGGTCGCGATCCGTCCCCTTGGTCACGTGGCACCACTCAACTCTGTGATTGGTCCAGTTATTACGTCGAGGGTGAAGTTTACCCCGGCTTGAAACGGGAACCAAGAGCCGAGCTGCCCCTTCATTTGTATCAAAATATTCCCCAGGATTGTTGGGAAAAACTGCTGGCCTACGAAGGATCAGAATACCGTTTGGCTGGCGTCAAAGTGCAAGGCGTCACTTACTCTCTGTTTGTGCCGCACTCGTCCACAGGACTCAGTCCCCAAAAATGGACTTTGGAAACCTTTCAGTCGAAGCATAAATCAGCGTTTATGATGGAATTGGATCAAGAAGTGGCGTTCGAGGCTTAAAGGGCAGGCTGTTGGGGCAAAAACCCCAACAGATTTTTACAGCGAGCGATTACTGAGCAAAGGCAAATTCAGCACGACGATTCTTGGACCAGGCTTCTTCACCCGAGCCGGCCATTGCCGGTTTTTCCGAACCAAAACTCACAGCAGACAAACGGTCATTACCGATTCCCAAAGTTTCAAGATACTTGCGCACGGAATCAGCACGGCGCTGGCCTAGGGCAAGATTATATTCGACAGAACCACGGTCATCACAGTGACCTTCGACTTTTAATTTTTCCTGATCCTTGGACTTCATATAGGCAGCAATGGCGTCCAAACGAGCCTGGCCTTCAGGAGTCAACGTTGCGTCATCATAGGAAAAATAAACTATTTCAGCTTTGAACTCGAGTTTACCGTCCTTATCCACCGAGAACTCATGCTCATCGACTTTTTTCTCGGCAGTCACGACTTCTTCAACTTTCTTATCATTATCAGTACAAGCTGTTCCAATCAAACCCAGGACAAAAACCGCGGACAACATCGACTTCAACATCATTTAATCTCCAATGCAATTTCAGGGAATCACCTCGCGGCGAGTTGCAAGGAGATTTCCACATTCCGTCGAATCTTAATTGACTGAGATTGGCAGGGAAATTAATTTCGCCTGTCCAGTCGGTGGGCAGAATGCCTGTCGGAAAGCTTGACAGAACGGCTGATTCAAAGACAAGTCGGTTGTCGGCCAAAGGAAAAGGATGCTAGTCTCGCTGGAAAGTTCACCTTGAGAAACGGTGCATGGGACCAAGAGCAATATCAGTCAAGCTTGACACACTCTTCAGACGGGGCCGCGTGCTTCTTCTACTGACGGTCCTACTTTCTCTGATCATTCACGTTTTGACCCTTAGCTTTCTCTCATTTCTCCCCGAGCCACGGGTCAAACCGCATGAAACGGTCAAGGTTCCGGTTCGCATGCAATTCAACGAAAAACCAAAACCAGACCAACCGGAAGCGACCGACAAGACCAAAGATAAAACGGATCCCGCGCGCAAAGACCAAGAAAAAACAGTGATCGAAGCTCCCTTACTGCCGACAGAAGCTCCAAAAAAAGCTGATTATATTGGTGCTCAGGATCATGCCACAGCTCAGGAAACTAAAACTCAGCCACGACCAAGCGCTCCTGCCGCGGAACCAACTCCCATTCAAAATGGTCCTCTGCGATTGAAAGTGGAAACGGCACCAGGTGGAAAAATCAAGGTGCCGGCGGGCAAAGATTACCGAGAATTTTTACCGAAGCAGATCGATGTAATCAACACGGGACACAATGATTTTATTCCAGATAAAAAATTGCCGGTAGGCCCCGTACTCGATGTCAACACCACAGAATATCGGTTTATTGGTTACTTTACAGCCGTGCGTAAGAATGTAGATCTTGCTTACTATGATATCGGTCCGAGTATTAAGGATAAGTCCTACATTCGCGATAAGATCGAAAATATTGGCAAGGCGAGGTTGCAGGGCGTGAGTGTGGTGCAGCTCAAGATTGCGCGCAGTGGTCTTTTGATGGAAACGAAAATGATTCAGTCGTCGGGCGATAAAGATGTCGATGAATTCTGGACGCGGGTCTTGAATCTGGCTGCACCCTATCCGCCTTTGCCCCGAGACTTCCCTGAGGAAGAGCTGGTATTCACCTATAAGCTTTACTACGATATGGTTTTCGAAGGTGACCGACGCACGCGCCGCTTTATGTTTTAACTTTCACCTTGCAGCGCGAACAAATTCCATCCAATTGAAAAAGATGTTTTTTCGGCTCGAATTGATTCTGACTTTTCAGAAACCAAAGCATCGGCGCCATGACTTCTTCCGGCACATGAATTTCGCTGACCGCATTGCAATCGGTGCAATGGGTCATGATATGGGTACTGTCCTCGCAAGCCAGATGGGTGCAAGCAATATAATCACCGTTGGGAGCGACCTGATGGACTAAACCCAGCTCGGTGAAACGGTCCAAAATTCGATACACAGTGACAGTATCTATCGTCTCCTGCTCATCGAGCTGTTCGGCAGTTTTTTGCAGTATGATTTTGGGAGACAGAGGCGTTTTGGACTGGGCAAGGCATTCAATCAGCGC
The DNA here is from genome assembly GCA_041737755.1 of Oligoflexus sp. GTDB lineage: Bacteria > Bdellovibrionota_B > Oligoflexia > Oligoflexales > Oligoflexaceae > Oligoflexus. Next base: position 4,548 of record JBGSRE010000891.1, on the reverse strand, counting down.
CATCCTCGGCTTGGTCAACCGGGCCCCTGATTCCTTCAAAGTCTTGACACACAGCTCTTTAAAATTTTCGCTTTTGCGCATAAAACCGCCCTGCTTCATTTTGGATCAGAAGGCTTAAGCAGCCGCCAACCCGGTACTACCCTGCGAACGCAGCTTACGTCAAGGAAGCCCAATATTCACCAGAATTTACCTCAAGCTCCTTCGGGCCCTTCAGTTTGACGTAAAAAACACTGCAAGAAGCTGAAAAAACAGTGGAAGCTCGCTTCTGAATCAGTTACGATCTGGCCCTTAACCGATTTCCCCGGTCGGTTGTATGGAGAGGTGGCAGAGTGGTTGAATGTACCTGATTCGAAATCAGGCTTGGGGGTGACTCCAACGAGGGTTCGAATCCCTCTCTCTCCGTTCTTACAGATACTTACGAATCATTCCCAGCAACAAGTGTACGAATTGCGCTCTAAGAATGTACGAAACCTCGTACACTACTTGGTGCGCCTTGTTGGGAACATTCAATGAACTACTACCACCTTCACATGCCCTACTTGGGCGATGGTTCTAGAAAAGGAAAGCGCAAGACTTTCGCTCTAATTAAGGGTTGGAAGGACGGCCTTGATAAACGCCGCTCTTCAGCAGTCGATGAGCCGAGGGTCGATGTTGTTAACTCCCGCTACCTTGCCGGAGAAATCTCCTACCGCGAGGCTCAAGAGCAGTTAACCATCATCCTCCTCGAATATCGCTCTAAGGAGGTTCGACAATCGATACTGACCTTCCATCACTTGGATAATGCTAAGGTCTATGAGTCCATATGGTCTGAGGATTACAAGCACAGGTTTATAGCTTCAGCCAGTAGCCGCATGATGGAGTTTGCCAAGCTATTGGAGCTGCTGGGTCATGAGTCAATAATAGCAACCAGCCCGCTCAGACTTCAGAAGATTATCGATGAGCACTGTGGGCCTAACCACAACCGCCAAAGGCGAATGGCTGGTGTAGCTAATCAACTACTTAGGTTCATCTATTCAAGAGGTATGACTAAGCCTGCTGGACTAGTTAAGCTCAAAAAGAAGAGGCGCAAGGAAGTTTCACACCTCACTTTAACCGAGTTTACCAAAGTTCTTAAACACGTCCCCAACCTGCACCTCAAGGCCCTATACGTCTCAGCAATGTCTACTGGCGCTAGGCTTGGTGAGTTAATGCGGGTTACTCCTGCTGCCATTGAGCCAGGAAAAAGTGGAACAGGGATGCTGTTGGTCCAAGGTCAGATAGTGCGGGCTGAGGCACCCCACCAAGGAGATAGCGCACCCAGTAGCGTTAAGGCTGTGGTTGTTGCGCGTGACCTCCTAAAGAACCAAACAGAGCGGAGGTCGGCCCTTGTCCTTGAGTTCGGTATGGAAGGCCTGAGGCTTTGGGCATCCGTTCCTATACTCATGCGCCTAAGCTTAAGGAAAAGGGCTTACTTATCTGAACTTAAGAAGGCTGTAGCTTTGGAGTTCCCTGGTCGCAAGTTAAAGTTCCACGACCTCCGCCACAGCTATGCAATCCACTTACTAGCATTGGGTATGAGCCTTGAGGATGTCTCGCGCAGTATCGGTGACACTATGGAAGTCTGTGAAGAGTTCTATGCAGGCTTCAGCCATACGCCTCTATCCATGTTAACCATGGCCGATAGATACTTAACCAAGTTAGGAGAAGCTCAAGATGACAGCAGAAACTGAAGTGAAGGTAGAGAAGAAAAAGGGCGGCCGTCCTGTGGGATACTCCCCCAAACAAGAAACCCCCGGTCAGCCGAAGCAAACAGGAGGCATCGAGTTACTACTTGAAGGTGAGTATGTGACCTTGAGGATACCCAAGAAACATCTAACTAGGAAGCTTTTGGCCGAACTGCTTTGAACAACCAACCCAAGGACGGGCTTACCACTCAGAGAGTTTGGCTGAGACAAAATAACCCCCAGGAAAAACTTCCTGAGGGCTCTTGATGGAAAGTCTATAAGAGACAAGTTGGGTTTATTATGGTCTGAGAATGTCCGCCAGAGACATCTTCTATTACCGTTCTGGGTTAACCTCATTCTTATGGCCACACTTGGAGCATATCCAGCGGACTACATTACGCCTCTCTTTGTTACCACACGCCGAGCACTCAACAACTCTCATTCCTGTGTGGCTCCCATACTTCTCTAGGGCCCTCCTCAGCTTGGTGTCCTTACTAACGGGAGGCTCAGATACTCTGGTCGCTTCTTTCTTTTCTCGTCTAGTTTTGGAGAGGTCAATTAGGTTTGTCACAACTAAGCCCCTTTCTTTAGAACTTTTTGCCAGAAGACGACTTTTGCGCCGACCCAATTGTAGGCCGGTGTATATGGTTTGAAGCCTGCTTTGATGAGAGAGTTCATGGAGGGAGGATTGTCTACCACGGTGTAAGTGATACAACGCCCCCAGCCTTTAGACCTGGAATGCTTAGTCCTAACATCGATGAGCCTTTTCTGAATACCTCGCCCTCGATACTCTGGCAAGACTCCTGCTAGACTAAGGAAGGCAGCTCCATTGCTATAGAACTTCAGCCCACCAAAGCCCACCGCCTTACCCTCACACCAAGCAACAAACCAAACATTTTCAGGCAGGTCGTCTTCCAGGTCTGAAGGCACGAAAATTTGCCTGCGCAACCTATCAACTAACCGCAAATTCTTGCAGCGCCGTATAATTATTCTTTTCATTGGTGGGTGCCCTTTAGGGAAGGAAGACGCGAGACTTTCCAAGAACCCAGGACGGGTAGGGAACTAGCTGAACGTGTGCCCAGGTTGTGGTTACCTTGTTACTTTCAAGCCAGATATTGAACCGCTCTGCATTGGCAACCAACCACTCTTGAAACTCCTTGAGCTTGGTTGGGTCAGCCGTAGACAGGTCCACAGCCAGACCTTTTAGATGGTTACTATGCACCGCAGCTTTGTATCCTCGGTCTCTCAATGATTGATTGTAGGCTTGGCATCTAGCCCCAGAGTTAACGACAAGGGGAAGCCTCCATGCCTCCCTAATCTCGTTAATTTTTGACAGCATCTTGGGGGTGATGTTGAACCCACAACCACACTTGCAGCTAGTCTCGTTCGGTTTGAAGTAGTTCATGAGCTGGCTCTTTGACTAAGGTGAGGGGTTCCTTTGCGCAGAACCCGCAAGTTACACACTTACGCCATTGAACTGCTGCAAACTTTGATTCGGGGTGAGAGAGCATATAGCCCCCACATTTTTGACATTTCATAGCGTTTACCTTTTTGGTCCTTTGAGCAACGGCACAGTGTTTTGCATACCTAGCTGGCTGGGGGTTTGTCCTGTGGTTACGACAGTCCTAAAACCTTCTTAATTCTGGAGAAGGCTTCATCATCTATCTTGGTAATCTCGTTATCCAGACTAATGCTCTTATCCAGGCCTAGGCTCCTTAGTTCTCTCAACATAGCCATAGACTCAGGCTGGAAAGTCTCTTTGAAGTCATAGTTCATTCCAGGGTTATCAAAGCGCTGGTACAGGATATTTACCTTATGTCCTTCTGCAGCAAGCTTGTTAGCAGCATCAATCCGCCGTTTCAGAGAAGGTGCTCCAGGTTCCAGCATTCTTCCAACGCTCTTATCTGGGAAGGAGACGACAATATTCACCTCATGCTTTTTTGACAACAAGGACGAGTAGTCATCGTGGGCAATGAGGTCAGAGCGAGTGTAGATTTTAAGTGGACTATTCTTTTCACGCTCAAGGAGTGCCTTGGACACCCCATATTTAGTATCCATCCACGCGAAGGGGTCACTCTCACCAGTCAATACACCTTTCCCCAGCACACCGTTAAGCTCCTTTATGTTCTTAAGCGGTACAGGGATGGGTTGAATTGGGCGGGTTTTGTCAAGCTTACTTAAGGCCACAGTATTGTGGATATCACTTCCGATGTAGGGCTCGTTAGCGCCTAGCTTCTCGGCTCTATCTATCCACTCAAATGTTGACTTATGCTCAGGGTCAAGCCTTGCTCTTATTTTATCCAGGAAGCTTTCCTCTTTAAGAGGCGTATCGTTCTTAGCAACCTTGAGGAACTTTTCAAGCTGGGCATAGCCGGGGACATTGTCTAGACCTTTAGTGGTTGAACTCTCTTTTAGCCCAGCTTCCTTCATAGCTCTGGCGTTATTCTCGGCCATCATTTCCTTGGAGATTTTGCCAAGGTTCTTGGTCACGTTAGGCTTGGGAGCATCGTCCAACTTTTCGATAGCCTTCTTGGCCTTCTTAAAGTCAATCAAGTCGCCCATATCCATACGGGTCCGAGCAGCCTTACCAACAACGTCCCAGAGTCCAGGCATCATTTTGTGCAACACCTTGGCTTGCTCATCCGTTAGATTGAACTTCTCTTTGAGGTAGTCTGTCGCATAGTCCTTGATAGGGTCTGGCAGGCCCTCGTCTGTGCCTGTGATGGTATTGTAGCCTTCATCCACAGCCATGGTAGTAGCGCGGGTTACAGCCATCTTCTTAAGGCCATCAACTAGCTTTGCACCCCCAACTAGCGAGCTTGCGCCATCAGGGGGAGTTACTTTT
>JBGSRE010000888.1:0-3831 GCA_041737755.1 Oligoflexus sp. | reverse complement strand
CTGAACACTCCGCATTTCAGTCCAAAATAACGGCCATACTCCTGGCACAAAATATCGGCAGCAGCCTTACTCGCACCGAAAATACTGTGCTTGGATTGATCGATAGACATACTCTCGTCTATGCCGTGCGTGAAGTAGGCATGGCTGGAATCAATCTCCCACCGAGACTCCTGCTCAACGAGAGGCAGGGTATTTGGCTTATCGCCATAAACCTTATTGGTCGAGGTGAAAATGAAAGTAGCGTCAGGTGCATGCTTCCGCGTTGCTTCCAATAGAATCAACGTGCCTGTCGCGTTGATCGAAAAATCCGTCATTGGCTCACGAGCTGCCCAATCGTGACTCGGCTGTGCTGCCGCATGCACGATAAGATCGATTTTCTTACCAAGCTTAGAAAATAATTCATTGATCTTGGCTTCATCACGAATATCAATATTTTCGTGAGAGAATCTTTTGAGAGACTTGGTCAATAGCTCAGTGTTCCAAGCTACGGACCCATCGCTTCCAAAAAAATACTGGCGCATATTGTTGTCGATGCCGACAACATCCATACCTTTTTCGTGGAGGAACTTTACAGTTTCACTTCCGATAAGGCCCGAAGATCCCGTAACTATTGCGAGTGACATGATGTATCCTTAGGTCAAAAAATATGTCGCAAAGTTTGCTTATTTTCGTCGATCCAACGATAAATATCAATAACGATGTCTTTTACGTTTTGCTTGGGGTGCCAGCCAAAAGTTCTTTCCGCTAGACTTGAATCTGTCACATAGTAGGGCACGTCCACAGCTGCCGTTTCCGCATGAGAAGTAATATCTGGCTTATACCCACTGACTTCCTGACAGATCGACGTCAATTCCAGCAAGGAAGTCGACCCCTGCATTCCACCGCCGACATTAAAAATAGATGCGTCGAAAGCGCTAGCATGCTTCACTTGTAAAAGCATCAAATCGTATAAATCACTTGGGTGCAATAGATCTCTCACTTGCTTACCCTTGCCGCCGAATCCAAGATATTTCAGAGGCTTTTGGAAAACATGATGCGCCACCCACATGGTAAAAACACCTTGATCTACTTTTCCAAATTGTCCAGGACCTGCAATCACACCGCATCGGTTGATCAATATCTTCGTACCATATGTGAAGTTATATTCCTGGCACAATAATTCGGAAGCCAGCTTTGAAGCACCATACAGAGATCGCGCTGATTGGGTACAAAAGCCCTCTGCGATACCCTTTGAAGTTAGACCATTGGAAAGCTTACTGTCGGCAACGACAAGACGTGATTCATCTTCAATAAGCGGAATTTGCTTTAAAGCCCGGATCGAATAAACTCGAGACGTTGAAAGAAATATAGTTTTCTCAACATGCTTTCTCGCAAATTCCAAACAATTGAGAGTACCGCCTAAATTTGTTTCCAGCAAATATCCCGGGTTTCCATCGGCTCCGGCATGTACACTTGGTTCAGCGGAAGCTTCGATTAAGAGATCAAAGTTTCCCGTCAAGGATTCAAAGTCCGTTTTGTTGCGAATATCCCCATGCACGAACTCTATTCCGAGTTCTTTAAAGGCACTGAGATTGAGCTCAGATCCACGACGTTTGAGATTGTCAAATGCTACAACTTCCGCATTGGGACTGTCTATGCGAAATTTCTTGGCCAAGTTTGACCCAACAAATCCAGCACCGCCGGTAATCAAAATTCTCATTTCGTATCCTTTAGACTGATATCCGTCGATTTCAAAGAACTCTCGACAGAAGTAACAAATGCAATATGTAACTGCCTTGCAATTTCGAATCGCCCGCGGAGATCGCCGGGATATAGTTCCGGGCACATGGCCGCTTCATTGGCGATCAATGCCTGCTCCAAGCAATCAATACCAACTTTTCGCTTTTCAGCAATCTGCCGGTAAGTTGCGTCAAAATCCCAAGACGTTTGGTAGCAATAGAAAAAAACCACAAAAAGCGCGGTCAATACAGATGACTGAATCCACTTATTGAAACTCAAAAGACAAAACCAAGAGCAGATTGTTAAAGGAATCAACAGATCAGAAAACTCAACATATCGAGAGGCTCTCGCCTGGAAGTATCCAAATCCTGCTCGACCGATGGTTATGGTACCAAGGATCGAAAACACTAACACATAGAGTCCCACCAAAATCCAAAATGGCAGATATAATTTCTTACTCAACAGCTGCTTGAGAGCCAATGCAAGAATAGGCAAGACACTGATGCTGAGAAATATCATTCCAGGAACGAGCGAATCGCCAATCACACCGAAACCATTAGCAATAAGGTGCAGGAAATAGTGCCAAAATATAAGCTCATGCGGGAAGGAGTATTTTGGATGACCTGCTATGGCTAAATGCCCCGTTGTAAAATATAGCCAAGTTGCAAGTCCCACGACTCCTAAAAAGCCCAAGAGCAGGACTACTTCAAAACGTCCTTTGTTGAGCCGAACCTGACGAAAAAAAACAAAGAATGAAAAAAGCAGCGTAATCGCCATGATCATCGCTGCACCGGAAGAGAATGAATACATAGCTAAAATTGCAAAGAAGCTGGCAGATGCAATCGCGGGAACTGTCAGGTTTTCTTTAAAAAGCAATGAGCATGTGGCAATTCCAAATAATAGAACAAAATGAAAAGCCGATTGGAAACCCCATGCGTGGTTTTCAGAAACTCTTGTCGAAAGTAGGAATACACAAGACAGCAAAAGAACAGGCAGTACTCTTGGCCCTAGATTTTTTAGGGACACAATTAAAGCACCCATCACTCCGAGATAAATCAGAAAATTTTGAGTAATTTGGGTCCTGATATCCCAATTATTCCACTCATACAGCAACCAGATCTGAATCTTGGTTAGTACCATTCTATGTTCGTTATGTTGGGCAAGAATCCAATCAAGATTCCAACGGCTTAAATACTCTCTTCCACTCAATACTTCCCACTCATCGCCAACAGGAATACTGAGAGCGTGGCGACTGATAGCCAAAAAATGTGCAAATGCGACAATACCCAACAAAATAAACATAAGCTGAGCGCTAATCTTTTCACCAAAGATGGCTTTTAATTTGGACATAGTAAAATCCAGGCGATGGATGGAATAAAACTTACTCCTGTGGCACTAAATCTTCTCTTTTAAAATCTCGAAGTCGCTTTCCTTGATCATCTTTTACTGATAGCTTGGGCTGTTCTATGGGCCAGGAAATGCCGAGCTCAGGATCATTCCACAAGAGCGAGTATTCTGATTCTGGGCTATAATAAGCATCGCATTTATAGCTAAATAGCGCCGTTTCGCTCAGCACGACAAAACCATGCGCAAAGCCTGCAGGCACCCAAAATTGGCGTTTGGTTTCACCATCAAGCTTAACACCAACCCACTTGCCAAATGTTGACGACCCATATCGCATATCAACAGCGACATCATAAACTTCTCCCATGAGAACAGAGACAAGTTTACCTTGGGCCCCAGGGTTCTGAAAATGGAGGCCTCGCAAAATTCCTCGGCTTGAAAACGACAGATTATCTTGCACAAACTGAACAGGAATGCCCGCATCAAGATAGCGGCGAGCGCTGTACGTTTCTAAAAAATAGCCCCGAGCGTCACCAAAAACTTTAGGCTGGACGATCTTTAATCCGGGGATTTCGGTTTCTATTATGTCCATATAGGACCATCCGCAGTGAGCAGTCCCTTAAGATATTTACCATAGCCACTTTTTTCAAGAGGATGAGCTAGCTTGGCCAAGGCATCGCTATCGATAAAACCCATACGCCAGGCAACTTCTTCAGGACAACAAATTTTCAAGCCTTGACGTTTTTCAACCGGCCGACATAGATGGCA
>JBGSRE010000884.1:0-2880 GCA_041737755.1 Oligoflexus sp. | reverse complement strand
TGAAGTTGGCAAGTCCTATACCATTGGCGCCATCATAGAACCCAATGAGCACATCTATCTGAGCGCTGACTACGGTGGATTTGCTATTTCCAACGTCTTCAATCGTCGTTCTGCAGATGAAGTGGCGAAGGACTTTTATGCGAATAAAGGCACCGGAGCTTCGAAACTGAAATTCAGCGCCCCAGACCAGGGCGAGTATATTGATTCTGCTGCTGTGCCTTGGGAAAACATTGGCCAGGAATTGACCTATGTCGTCCAAGGTGAGGCAGCCTTCAACTACAAAGTCAATTCAGTTGGCCTGAACTACAAGTCCAGCGGAACTCGAACACTGTCCCGCAAGTCGGAAGAAATTGATGGCACGATGTTCCAAGAAAATGGCCTCGAAGGCGCACCCAAGTGGCGCTGGAACAACGCCTTCACCACCCGGTATTCGGAAGTGGCCTGGAATCTCAATAGCTCGACGATCAGCAAGCAGGTTCCCAATCCAAAAAACCTGGAAACCTATCGCTCCTATGACTACAACGATAGCGTTCCCGAGTTTACTCAGTTTGACACCAGCTTTGACTGGAACTTTATTAAAACCGGTAAAGTCACCCTCGGTGTGCTGAACGTTGCCGACAAAATTGGTGGCCTTTATCGCAGCGGCAACTTCACAGGAGCTGAAGGCAGCAACGGCTCGCTCTATGCTTCTAGCTGGTATGGCCGCACCTACTTCGCCAACCTAACTCAAACTTTCTAAAATTCGTCTTCATGGCAGCTGCAGAACGATCTGCGGCTGCTATAACGCGCTCCTCCGGTTTTCCCTTCTTGTTGAACCAGCCCAATACTGCTTCAGTCTTTACTCATTTTCGATCCAGACTCCGAAAAAACCATGTGTTGCAAATTGTAGGATTTTCGGACTTGCTCGATACGGAGTGGCAAACAATTTTCCGGCTACTTCAAAGAGTTCCGTCATAGGGACTTCATCAAAAGCCCTACGAATCCTAAGGTCTTCTTTTCTGAGTTTCCCCTGATAGCGCTTCCTTTCATAAAAATTTGAGATCCAAAATAGATCATCCGCAATTTCAGACAAAAATACGCCGCGGCCTTTTTTTTTCGACAAATTGAAGTGTTGGACCCCTGCAATATTTTCCATTGTGAAAGCTCATAATCGAGCTGGACAGAAGTACATTAAGGCAGTATTACATCCGCATCACACCATATTGGCACCCTTACATTCTGTTTCATGCTTTTATTCAAAATTACTGGCTTTTGCTATAAGAGGTTATAAATGCGTCTGATTTCTGTTCTACGAAGCTTTTCATTGTTACTAATTTTATCCAGCTCTGCCAGTGCCGCAAGTTTGATTCATTCCGAAATGAAAACATACACTGGCCCAGAGTGTGGTACCTACTTCGAATCTACAAGTCGCTTAGAATGTGGCGTGGAAGAGTATGATTCTTGCCAGAGCGCAACATGTAGCGATTCCTATCCTAGCGAAAATTGGGTTGAGTCGGGAGAATTCCAATGCTCAAGCTCACCCTGCGACCTCACCGAACGGAGTCAACGAGTCAACGAAATATGCGGCAATCGAAAAGGCGGACAAATAGATAAGAGCAATCCCTGGGGATCTGGCTCTTGGACACCAAAACCTGACCGTACTGCTTACAAGCTCTCGTGTACTCGAAGTGAATTCCAGGGATCTTGTAAAAATTCATCATGCAGGGTACTAAAATACAAGTCTTGCGAAGATCCTCTCAAAGAAAGGAATAAGACTTGTCAAATTCGCAAAACAGCTACTGAAATTTCTGCTTACATCGATGCTAATGCAGCTAATATTCCCTTGCTTTCGCAACAGCTTGCAACAGCTCAAGGCAATTATATTTTCGGATCCAAGCAATCGAAACTAGCAAGCTGCTTTATCCAGCGATACATTGGCGATATTTTGTATGAAGACATTGTCCCAGAATTAAAGTCAAACTACTCCGCTATGTTTGGGTTAGAGTTCGATGCTTCTAAGTTTGATTGCAATAATGCAGATGAAAAGATTGAATATACATTTCAAAGCAAAACTTGCCAGAATATATCCGTGGCCGAAGTTTCAGCAAAACTCACGCTGCCTACCTTGTCCACAAATGAACGATACTTTTACGAACTTTGCCAACAAAGACTGAATGCTGATAGTATAGCCGAATGGTTCAAATTTCAGGCTAATGAATCAGACTTACTTTTGAATGATCTTATTGCTAGAAGTAATGCAAACATAGCAGATAAATTAGCGACATTCAGAGCTAACTTGAAAAAAGTCGATAACGAGTTGAACAAGTGTACCAACTGCCGAGTAATCAATGTTGAAGTTTCCAAACCGAACCAACAAGTTCCAGATGTTTTACCAGTAATACCATCAACTCAGGAAAATATTGATGTTATTTATAATGGCGAATCTCATGCCTTTTCTGCTGGACAAGGTTGGGACCTCACGCAGTCGACAGTCGAAGAATCTCAAGCAAATCCTGCATCTGGTCAAAATCACATTCGTGCAACATTAAACAATGTCAATTCTTGGGGTGCTGCTGCTTATGTCGTGAATAACTGGGCTGCGAAAGACTTCCAAATTTATAATACAATAAGACTCAAGGCAAAATCAGACAAGGCTACTCGTTTAAAAATATTCTTTGTATCTATGGATAACAATCTGGAGAGTAGGCATCTTGAGTTCAATATTTCATCCGCATACCAAAGCTTTGAATTTGATCTCAAGTCAGCTGTTACGCCTGACTATGACTTAAGCCAAGTTCAAGCCATAATAATTGCTGTAAGCCAGCCAGGAAAAAACACCTATCTAATCGATCTCGATGACATCGAAATGATTCGATCTTCCAATTAAGAAATATTAGCCTC
>JBGSRE010000879.1:0-3169 GCA_041737755.1 Oligoflexus sp. | reverse complement strand
GAAACCCGGTCTGCCTTATCTCGATATCATTTACCGTGTGAAACAATCCTTCAAGATTCCAACCATGGCCTATCAAGTATCGGGTGAATACGCGATGCTGAAATCCGCCGGGCAACACGGTTGGATCAACTATAAATCCTGTGTTTTGGAAGCACTCATGGCCTTTAAACGAGCTGGAGCTGACGGGATCCTTACTTACTCTGCGGTAGAAGCCGCCGAATGGCTGCGGGGCTGATATGTCGTTTGCAACCAGAATGGCCTTCCGTTATCTGCAATCAAGCCGCGAAAATCGCTATTTCTCTTGGATCACCATTCTCTCGCTTTTGGGTTTGGCCATCGGTGTCGCTGCGCTTATCGTCGTACTGTCAGTGATCAACGGTTTTGAATACGAACTGCGGAATCGATTTCTTCAGGCCAATGCGCATATTATGGCCTATCGTTATCCAGCCGGCATGTCGAATCCTGAAAAGTATGCACAGATCATTCAAAAAGATTTTGCTAGTGAAGTGCGCGGCACCTCCCCTTTCATCCATTATGAAACAATGGCGAAAAGTGGGGCTATTATGCAGGGTGTTCTGGTCCGTGGCATCGCCCCCAGGCAACGGGAAACGGTGCAGAGCATGCGGAGTTTGATCGTACCGCCAACGGCTATCGACCAACTTCAACAAGAGATCGATGATGCCAAAGCTGGCAAGCCTGAGCCGGAGAATCCCGCGATCATCCTGGGTTCCGGTCTTTTGGGTATTCTCAACATCAAGGTGGGTGAGACTATTTATCTGATTGCCCCCACGGAGAATCGCTTTTCTGACATGAAGCGGTTCAAGGTGGTGGGAACCTATAATTCAGGCCTCAAGCACTATGACAATCGGCTGGTGGCTATGAGCCTCTCGTCTGCTCAGTCTTTCTTTCACATGGGTGATATCGTCACCGGCCTGGAAATCGGCCTTAAGGATGCCGATAACAGTCCCAAGGTTGCTAGATTGATGGAAGAAAAGTATAACCTCTCGTTCCGAGAATGGCAGTCATATAACCGACCTCTTTTTGAAGCCATGGAGCGTGAACGAACTGTGATCGCTTTGATCGTGGCTATCGTGGTCATTGTCGCGGGTTTTAATATTCTCACGACGGTGTTTGTCTCCGTTTCACAGAAGCAGCGTGATATCTCGATTCTGAAAGCTCTGGGTGCACAAAATAGACAGATCCTTGGCCTATTTTTAGTGCAAAGTCTTTGTATAGGGATCGGGGGAAGTGTTATTGGCGCAATTTTGGCTGGTGGTATTTCCTATGTTTTGGAAAATTATCCGTTTATAGATTTGCCTGAACCTTATTTTCTGAAAAGTCTGCCGGTTCATTACAGCGCTCAGGTCTATTTTGGAGTCGCTGGAGCGGCCAGCCTCGTGTGTCTCATAGCCGGTCTGTATCCTGCTTACGTAGCTTCTCGAGTGGTCCCCACCGAAGGCATATCAGGCACTGGACAGGCACTGTAAGCTTCGAGGGCCTGGACTTGGCAGATTCCACGAACCGGAAAACCTATTGTAAAAAGACAACTGCCGTGGCTAAGATAGGCGGTGTTTCGCGGGAAAAGCACACATGGGGTCAATGTTGAGCAACGACGAGGCTACAGCAAAGAAAAAGAAAATACCTGCCGGGTCCATCCCGCTACAAATGGCTGGTGATCTGATGCTAGCCCGATCCACCAATCGGGACTATAGCCAGGTCTTCCGTCGTTACGAGGCGATACTGGAGGTTTTTGCCAATATGGATCGTGAGGAACGTTTGATGAACTACAAGTTCCTCATCGCCCTCATACTGACCAGTCACGCCAAGAAAATTCAAAATCTTGAAGAGCGGAAGAAGCTCTTTGATTTGAAAAACGATCTTTATTTTAGCATAGCCAATAACAAACCCAATCGACGCAAGCTGGCCTTCCGTTATTTGGTTTCGAAGAATTTCCGAGTCATTGAATTCTGTCCGGTCTGCACCAAGAAAAATACCGAAGAGGGTTTGGAGCGACATAAGTGGAAGTTCTGCCGCGACTGCCAGGTGGATCGAAAGTTCTACAACGTACTACAAATGTCCCATCATTTTGAAAATGGTACGATGTCTCTCTATATCAGTAACGATTTGGTACCGCAGGTCGACAATCTCAAGGTTGCTCAAAAAGGCAAGCTCGAGGGTGGCAAGGAAGAAGGACGTTTCGACAAATTTCACTACAATGTGAAAAATCTCGATATTTTCAATCTCGATTCAGTAAAAAAAGTTCACGCTCGCTTGCTACAGATTCAGGTTTGAATGGGTAAGCTCCAGAGCAAGAAATAAAAAAAGCGCGGTTTTATCCGCGCTTTTTTAGTTTTCACTCACCAAAGAGTTTGCTGAAAAAATTGTGATTGCCCGAGTGGACTTTTTCACCAGAAATTTCCGCAAATTTGACCAAGAGGTCGCGCTGGTCTTTATTGAGTTTAGTGGGAATCGCTACCGTGAGTTCCACCACCAAATCCCCACGACCAATGCCACGGAGACGAGGAATTCCTTCGCCGGCAACTGTAATTCTCTGCCCGTGCTGACTGCCGGGTTGAATTTCCAGTTCGATTTTGTTGTCACCCAAAGTTGGAATGTTGAGCTTACAGCCCAAAGCCGCCTGAACCATGGAGATTTCAGCACTGTAAATCAGATCCGAGCCATCGCGTTCAAAGTGCTCGCTCTCTTTTACCTCGAGGAAGACGTAGAGATCACCCGCAGGTCCACCGAAAGCACCTCCCTGACCTTCCGAGCCGACCCGAAGCCGGACACCCTGGTCCACGCCCGGAGGAATTTTTACACTGACCTTTTTGCTTTCGCGAACACGACCTTTGCCTTTGCAAGGTTTGCAAGGAGTGGTCACCATTTCGCCTTCACCCTGACAGGTGGGACACACACTGGCGACCGAGAAAAAGCCTTGATTGCGTCTTACCTGGCCGCTACCACCGCACCCCGTACAAACTCTTTTTCCACCAGGCTCACAGCGTTCACCTTTACAGGTCGCACAACTGATTTCCCGATCGTATTCCACTTGCTTTTCAACACCGAAAGCAGCTTCTTCAAACTCCATAACTAAATCATAGCGAAGGTCGGCACCCTTGCGGGGACGCTTTTTCCCTCCCTGACCGTTGCCTGTAAAGCCAAAGAAATC
>JBGSRE010000873.1:0-11216 GCA_041737755.1 Oligoflexus sp. | reverse complement strand
GCCAGCGACTATCCTGAGCGAAGCGAAGGATCTCGTGGAATCAGGTACTTATCGGCGAGATCCTTCGTCGTTTCACTCCTCAGGATAGTCTCTGGCGCTTTAGGCGCCAGAGACTAACTAACAGCTCTGAAAAGTTTCGTCAACAAGGCTGAGCTGAGTATCTTTCAAGAAAGGATCAGCAAAGGATCTTCCATATAACCCGCAAGGGTCTGCAGAAAGGCCGCTCCAACCGCACCGTCGACTACCCGATGATCACAGGACATGGTCATCGTCATGCGTTGCTGAACTTCCACAGCTCCCGCTTCATTCACCCATGGAGTAGGAAGAGTCGCACCAACCGCCAGGATCGCTGCCTGAGGCGGATTGATAATCGCAGTAAAGTGTTCGATACCCATCATGCCGAGATTCGAAATGGAAAAGGTTCCACCCTGATATTCATCTGGCCTTAAGGCACCGTTCTTAGCTTTTTCAATGAGCTCTCGAGTGACTTTGGCGATCTCTCTCGCCCCCAAAGCATTGGCGTTCCTTACGACAGGTGTAATCAATCCATCGGGAATGGCGACGGCTATGGCCACGTGAGCGGATGCATAGCGACGAACGAAATCTCCCTGCCAGGACGAGTTCACTTCCGGATGTTTGATCAATGCGCGGGAAACAGCCAAAACCAGGAGATCGTTAACACTCACCTTGGCCAATTTCTTCGCTTCCGCATCAAGATTCAATCGCTGACGCCAGGAATTGAAACCCGTCATGTTCACTGAACGAGTCAGATAGAAATGAGGCGCTTCGTTTTTGCCAGCGAGCAGACGCTTGGCAATTGTTTTGCGCATCATGCTGACAGGTATATCCTGATCACCAAAGCTTGGCAGAGGGATTGGCTGAACCGAAGCGATATCGATAGCGGCAGGAGCCTTGGAGCTAGTTCCTCCAGCAACTAGGGCCTGCTCAACATCACGAATCACGACTCGACCATTCGGACCAGTGCCTGGAATTTGGCTCAGATCAAGCCGCTTGTCCTCAGCAACTTTTTTAGCCAAGGGCGATGCCCGCAGTCTCTCGCTTGCATCCGCAGTCGAAACTTTAACAGCAGATGCAGGTGCAACTGCAGCTGCTGATTGAGCAACTGGCATAGGAGCAGGAGCTGCAGCCGACGGCTTACCCCCCAATTTGCTTAAATCAACCGTTTCGCCCTTTTCGCCGACGACACAAATCGGTTGATTCAAGGCACTCGTCTTACCCGCTGGTACCAGAATTTTCAGGAGATAGCCTTCGATCGGCGAGTTGTATTCCATCGTCGCTTTATCGGTTTCGATCTCAACAAAGGCCTCGCCTTCCTTGATGAGCTCACCTTCTTTTTTCAACCAAGCAGCGATGCCACCTTCTTCCATGGTATCGCTCAGCTTGGGCATTTCTATGACTTCAGCCATAACACATCCTGCAGTTTTTTAGATGTAAAGTGCTTGTTTTACTGCGGCCACGATTCTTTCCGTCGATGGCAATACGCGTTCTTCTTGGGCCTCGTTGTATGGCATGGGAACGAATTCATTGCACACGCGACCCACCGGTGCATCCAAATCGTCAAAGCATTCTTTTTGAATGCGATCGGCGATCTGCGCTCCTACAGAACCATAACTCCAAGCTTCTTCCACAATCACAACACGATGGGTTTTTCGAGCGGAACTAAAAATCAAATCCTCATCCAAAGGCTGTAAAGTACGGGGGTCTAGAACTTCGACCGAGATCCCTTCCTTGGCCAATAATTCGGCGACTTCCAATACTTTATGCAAAACCTTATTCCAAGCGATGATCGTCACATCCTTGCCTTCGCGCTTGATATCACCAACGCCCAGGGGAATCAGGTATTCTCCATCGGGAACTTCACCCTTGAAGCCATACATCATCTCACTTTCCAGGAACAACACGGGATTGTTATCGCGGATAGCGGATTTTAATAGGCCCTTGCCATCATAAGGGGTCGAACAGGTGACGACCTTCATGCCTGGAATATTCGTCAGCATCGGCTCATAGGCTTGGCTATGCTGAGCCCCAAGCATATGCGCGGCCCCATTGGGTCCACGGAAAACGATGGGAACATTGAATTGTCCCCCTGACATATAAAGGAGCTTGGCCGCGTGATTCACAATTTGATCAAGTGCCTGGATACCAAAGTTCCAAGTCATGAATTCAATAATGGGACGAGTGCCTGTCATAGCTGCACCGACCCCAAGTCCTGCAAAACCAGCTTCCGAAATGGGCGCATCCCAGACTCGTTTAGGTCCGAAACGGTCCAATAATCCTTTGGAAACTTTATAAGCTCCGTTATAAAGCCCAACTTCTTCACCCATAAGGAACACGTTTGCATCGCGTTCCATCTCTTCTGCCATCGCCTGGCCCAGGGCCTCACGAAATGTTAATATTGCCATAAATTGATCTCCTTCCCCGCGTCACGGGACCAGCACATGTTCCCAAAGTTCTTCCACCGGCGGATTGGGCGATCGGTCGGCAAAGTCCTCAGCAGCTTTTACTTTTTCTTTGGCTTCGGCATCCCAGGCCTTGAAATCCGCTTCACTGGCCAATTTGTTTTCCAGCATGAAACGTTCCAGCTGCAATATGGGGTCGCGGTTTTTCTGATAGTCTTCCACTTCTTCCTTCGTCCGGTAGGTCGCCGGATCGGACACCGAATGTCCACGATAACGATAGGTCAAAGCTTCCAGGAAATAGGGCTTATGATCTTTGCGCATTTGCTCGACGATGGGTTTCACGTGATCATAGACGGTCAATACGTTCATGCCATCGACATCCGATGTTTTCATGTCGAAAGCCAGTGCCCTTTTCCAAAGGGCATCCACCGACGTCGTTCGACGAATATCAGTGCCCATGCCATACTTATTGTTTTCGACGATGAAGAGCACAGGTAAATCCCAGGTTGCCGCCATATTCATAGCTTCAAAAAATTGTCCCTGGTTGGTCGCCGCATCACCCAAATAACAAACACAGACATCATCTTCGTTGCGATAGCGAATCGAGAAACCGGTGCCTGTCGCCAACGGCGCTTGTCCACCTACGATGCCGTGTCCGCCAAGGAAACGATGCTCCTTGCTAAACATATGCATCGATCCACCCTTGCCTCGGCAACAGCCATCGACTTTACCAAACAGCTCAGCCATGACGGCTTCTGGTGGAATGCCTTTGCCGATGGCCTGAGTATGGGAACGATACCCACTGATCATGTAGTCGGTATTCCGAATGGCACTCTGCACTCCCACCGCCAAGGCTTCCTGACCGATGTGAAGGTGACAAAATCCAGAAAACTTCTGCTTGGTGTAGGCCAGCCCTACACGCTCTTCAAATCTGCGGAACAGTGCCATCTCCTTGTGCATTTTGACAAGGAGATCCCGTTCCAAGGGGATCTTCTTCTTCGCAGTCATTTCTCACCCTTCAAAACTTAGATCTAGTAAATTTACGAAACAAATTGGGCTTTTATGCTGTTTTTTCGGATATAGGCTTCCAAAAAGCAACAAGCTGCTGTTTACACTAAACAGCAGCTTGAAAAAATACATTTCAATTGAAGTGGCGGAAGGCGATTGTTGCGTTCGTTCCTCCGAAACCGAAGGAGTTGGAAAGCGCTACTCGTACTTTCTTCTCAATCGCTTCTCCGGTGGTGTAATCGAGCGGACATGCTGGATCAGGCGTTCTAAAATTTGCCGTAGGCGGAATTAAGCTGCGGTGAATCGCCAGAGTTGTATACACGGCTTCGATTCCACCTGCCGCACCCAAACAGTGACCTGTGACACCTTTGGTCGAAGATATAGCCACTTTACGTGCATAGGATCCAAAAAGGTCCATAATCGCTTCAGTTTCATACTGATCGTTGATTTTGGTTGAAGTGCCATGTGCGTTAATATAGTCGATATCTTCGGGGGCTAGTCCAGCAGAATCCAGGGCCATCTTCATGCAACGACGACCCCCTTCCCCTCGTTCTCGGGGGGCTGTTATGTGGTGCCCATCGCCGGACAATCCATAGCCAATAACTTCAGCATAGATTCGAGCACCGCGTTTTTTCGCGCTCTCCATTTCTTCCAGAACCAAAATTCCAGCGCCTTCACCCATGACAAATCCATCCCGATTCAGGTCGAAGGGACGCGAAGCGCCAACAGGATCTGCATTATTGGTACTAAGGGCTTTGAGCGCAGTAAAGGAGGCGATTCCTAGGGGACTGATGGCACTCTCAGCCCCGCCACACACCATGGCATCGGCCATGCCGTCTTGAATGTAACGAAAGGCTTCACCTATGGCATGTGTACCACTGGCACAGGCCGTGGCCGTGCAGCTATTGGGACCCCGCAGGGAGTATTGAATCGATACATAGCCAGCGGCCATATTAGGAATTGCGTAGGGAATAAAGAAAGGTGAAATACGTTTCTCACCTTTTTCCATGAGAATGCGAGTGGATTCCTCAATATCAGCAATACCGCCCATACCAACACCAATCACGCAGCCATTGCGTTCAGGATGGGCATCCAATGGCAATTGACTGTCACGAATTGCTTCATCGGCAGCCATAGCAGCCAGAATGATAAAACGACTCAGGCGATTGGCATCCTTATGATCAATCACACCTTCTGTCTTGAGATTTTTTACTTCTCCTGCAACCTGCACACGATGCTGACTGGCATCAAAAAGGGTTATAAGACCCGTTCCGGATCGCCCTCTGACGGCGCCCTCCCATGCCTCTTGTACATTGTTACCTGTAGGCGCAACGATCCCTAAACCTGTGATGACAACTCGTCTCATTGACTCCACCTTCAAGCTGTTGAATCCCAGTAACGATCTACTCATGACGTTATGATGCAAAACGTGAGCTTATCAGGATTATCAGACCATGCTGACAATTACCCGAGGCGCGTCCCAGTCATATCATGCTTGAGCAAACTCGACCAGCGATCAGTTGTATGCTTATCAACCGAGGTCCGGGCGCATTTTAGCACGCCTCCGAAAATTCCTTAAGACGGGAATATGACGCAAATCAAAGATGGATTCAGAAGGAGGAAGTCGATTTTTTTGATACACCAAAAAAGCACCCAATCCTGTCATCAGGACATGGGGCAGCCAAGCCCCTAATGGTGCGGAAATGTTGCCCTTCTCGGCCAAAAACTTAAAGAACATCAAAGCTACATAACCAATCACAATGGTGAGACTTGCGCCGAGAAAAGCATGGCTTTTGCCTCGTCTTTCATCCTGAATGCCAAAGACCATGGCAAACAATGCAAATGAAAAACAGGCGAAAGGCATACTCATGCGTTGATGATAAAGGAAACGCGCTTTCAAATAAGTCTCGCGATCCTTGGGATCTTTTAATGTATCAACATAGCGACCTAATTCGCCAGGCGAATAGCTGCGAAAATCATCCTCAGCATTACCTGGGCCAAAAATCTGATCCCGAAAAATTGATAAGAGGTCCAATTCTGCTCTTTTAAATTTAATGACAGAAACTTCGTCTGAATCAGCCTTGGTCGTGTAGACAATCCCATAGTCGAAAGACATGCGCAGATCACCCGCTTCTACCGATCCGGTGATCGCCGCGGCCGGCGCAAGAAGGCTAAAATGCTGCGTTTCGCTTCCATGTCCAGGACCTAGCATGACATTTTCAAAACGCGTACGGTCGGGGGAAATGTGCTCGGCATAGAGGACATAGCCTAAAAAATCATCGAGAAAGACTCCGGGCTTCATTCGGTAACGGATCATGTTATCGAGTTCTGACTGAGTTTTACGATGATAGAATTGAATCGTTTCACGTCGACCCCAAGCTTCGAAATACATCGATCCCATAAGAGCAAAAATATAGGCCAACGTTGTCATAGCGAGGACTGGTCCTAAGGCACGACGCAACGAATATCCGGAAGCAATCATGGCTGTGTATTCACCATCCGAAGATACGCGACTGAAACCAAGCAGAATAGCAAACATGATCGAAATCGGAACTATAATGGAAATGAAGGGCATTAAGATGAACAAAAAAGGTAAGAGAAGGTTTTCAACAGAAAGGCCGAAGGTCACGAGAATTTCTGAGAGCCGAACCAACTGTGAAATGACGATCACTGCGCTCATAACACAAAACACCGTCACAAACTGCGGCATGATTTCCATGATAAAATAAAAAAACAGTGTGATAATGCTTCCCCTTTTTATCCAAAGGCAACCTGTGGTATGGCTCGACCCTCTATTATTGCTTCTCTCAGGCCCTCGGGCAAGAACACAGAATTTGCAATAGCATCCAAGCCCGTGTAAAAAATCTCCTGATCTTGTATAATAGGCTGAATAAAGCTCAAACAAGTCCCAACCATAAGTAAACCTTTATAGAGGTAGAGGTAAGAGTGTCAAACTCCCATACTACTCGCCATAGTCGGCTGTATTTCTCTTTTTTGTGGCTGGCTGGTTGTCTTGCCTGTCAGCAATCCTCTGCTCAAAAAGCTCCCGATGCCGATAAAACTGCGTCGGGACCGGCCCTTGTCAAGCCACAGGCAATGACGACTTTACCTGTCGAGTTGCCTGAGTGGGCCGACGCGGATACCGATCCTCAAATGGGAGGACGGTCGGTTACAATTATTCCGCAGATCCAGAATCAAGTCACACGCTTTGTACGGAATGGTGGCAGCCCAATTGCGGCAATGGTGATGATCAACGTCAAGACTGGCGAGATCATAGCTATGGCCCAGGGTGCCACGCCCAGTAAATGGGGTGCTGAAACACATTCGGCCCTGCATATTGGTTTTCCCAGTGCTTCTCTCTTTAAGACAGTGGTTGCCGCCACAGCCTTTGAAATTGCTGAGCTTGAGCCAGAAGCCACCTTGAGCATGTTTGGCGGGTGCTCCCATGTGAATCCTCGCGGCATTTGGCCTCCTGTGGAAAGCCCAAATCCGAATCAAGCTCTCAGCTTGCGTCGAGCCTATGGCAATTCTTGCAATGGCTTTTTTGCCAAGCTTGCGGTCAATAGCATCGGCTTGGGTCCGATTCTTAACATGGCTCGCAGGTTGGGTTGGAACAACCAGTCATTGGCTTCTGATTTCTTCGTGCCGCCAAGTCCTTTGAAAGAGCCGAATGCCTCTTCGTCCAGTATTCATACGATTGGCAAATTTGCAGCAGGTTTTGGCTCCGTTTCCATTTCTGCAGTGCATGCCGCATGGCAAGAGGCGGTCATTGCCAACGATGGTATGGGCACTCCGGTCCATATCTTCAAAGAAACACCGATTTTAACTCCTAATCCATTGAGCACAAGGGTTTTGGAAGCAGAAACGGCTCAGAATTTGAAACGCATTATGGAAGCGACCGTCATGGATGGAACGGCCAAGCATGCGTTCAGTCGAGGCCGATTACGGCTGCTTCGAACGGAAGTTGGAGGTAAAACGGGGACCCTAAATGGCAATCATCCTCAGGGCTTGACAACTTGGTTCGCCGGCATCTATCCCCTTGAAGATCCTGAAATCGCTGTGGCAGCGGTCGTGATGCTCGAGAACCTGTGGAGGTTCAAAGCTACCAACTTGGCCGCGGAATCTATTTTGGCGTACTACGATTATAAGAATGGCCCTGATAGCCCTCTAAAAACCGCTCGCAAGAATTCTCATGAAGAGGCGGCTCGCTAAGAAGTGGAACTTCGACAGATCTTCGAAATTTTGGATAGGGTGTAGCGAAAGATGTGTTTTGCAGTCTTTCAGGGCATTTGCTAGCTAATAGCCACCGATCAAGCACCCCCTTTCAGACCTCGATGAGGAGAGTTTCATGAGTTCGCAATACTCGATTCCTGTGGTCGATCTTAATGATTATCTGTATGGCAAGGCTGAACAAAAAGAACAATTCATTAAGGGTGTTGGCAACGCGCTGCGAGAAATCGGCTTCTTTGCCTTGACCAACCACACTGTCAGCCCCGAACTTATTCTTGAGACCTATGCGCAAACTGCGGAGCTCTTTGAACTCTCCGAAGGATTGAAGAAATCCTATGAAATCGATGGAATAAAGGGTCAACGCGGCTACACATCCTTTGGCAAAGAACATGCGAAAGACTCTTCTGCGCCGGACTTGAAAGAATTTTGGCACGTTGGCCAGGAACTTTCCCCGGAACACCCACGTTCTGCAAATTATCCTGCCAACGTCTGGCCTAGCGAACTCATGCATTTCCAAAGGGTGATGGTTGATGTTTATCGACGACTGGAATCAGCCTCTTCTTCGATTTTGGAAGCCTGCGCAATCTATATAGGCGAAGAAAAATCTTTGATTCGTGATATGGCCATCGATGGCAATTCCATTTTGCGACTTATTCACTATCCGCCTGTGGCGCCTGATCGCAATCCCAATAGCATCCGTTCGGGTGCACATGAAGATATCAATTTAATTACGCTGCTCATTGATGCTACCGCATCAGGATTGGAAATTTTGGATCGTCGCAGTCAGTGGGTGCCGGTGACGACTCCCAAGGGTTGCCTCATTGTTGATGCAGGCGATATGCTGCAGAATCTGACCAATGGGTTCTTTAAATCAACGACCCATCGCGTGGTGAACCCCAACAACAGTCGGGATCGTCGGTATTCAGCGCCATTCTTTGTGCATGCAAGGGGTGAAGTGGCTTTGAATCCTTTGGCAAGCTGCATTGCTGAAACCGGCGGCAAGCAAATCTTTCCGAACATCACTGCCGACGAATATCTGATGCAGAGACTTCGCGAAATCGGTTTGGCTTGAAAAAAGGACCCCGCATGGGTCCTATAGCTCTATCCAGACTTGAGAACTTTAAGGTCCGAGGCGATCGGCGCAAACCCCTCCATCCGCACTCGGAAACTCAATCGGGTTCCCACCTGAATCTGGTCCTTGCCTATGGTCTTCAAATCTGTCGGGAAGAACATCAAACTTGAACGCTGCAAGCTGGCATCATCAACCGTCAACCAGCCAACTCGTTCTGGATTAAAATAACTCACAGTACCGCCATACATATGATCATGCGACGCTTCACCAATGACCAGGGAACCTTTGCGGCTTATGGAATCAATGGCCTTGGCGACCGCTTCCCTTTTGGGATCGTCCTGTTGCAAAAAGAGATAAAGCATATGCTTCGCCCGAGTGCAGGCGACATAAAGCAGACTCGCCATAATCGGGTTGGTCAAAGGCATGTTGTATTCACTTAGATTGCTGATTATGCCAACGGAAGTCTCGAGGCCCTTAAAGGCTTGAATCGTCGAAATTCCTAGAGTCGTGGCACTACGCTTGGATTTTCGATTGTGACCGATATCCAAGAGCTCATAAGGTCCCAATTTCGGCGTATTCTGCAGAACGGATCCATCCTGAAAAGGCCGACGGGCCGAGAGGATGGTTATTTCTTCAGCACGCAGCCCTTCTTGATCACAAAGTCGCGATACCAGTTCCAGCATTTTTAGCTGAGCATCCTGAGCATCTTTATAAAGAATAAGCTCAGGAATATAGCCAAGGCGGCCTGAGTGGCTATTCAGTATCTGTCTCCCCGTTCGAAAAGTCCGAGAGAAATTTGAAATCTCTTTGGTGGTTCGATAATTATGAACGAGCGGGAAATAGGGAGCGCTTATAGGCAGCACATCCTCAGGAATAAAACTACCCTCTGAAGATCCGGAACCGAACACTCCCTGGCTTCGATCAAAGAAGATATAAAAATGGCTGTCAGGGCCTTGCAAGGATGCCTCAATTGATTCCCACCAGAAAGGTTGTACATCCTGAGCTTCATCACAAAGTAAAACATCAAAGCGTTTGCTGGACTGAAGAATGGCTGCCTTCAGTTTTTCTGGTCCCACATACTGGATCCAGTCTTCCCGGCTGCCCTGAAAATCTGGATGTCTTTTCAGTATGTCGACACCGAAATGAGAAGCAAATTCCGCATAGGTTTGAACCTCGATGCGGCTGCCGACCTGCTCGTTGATATACTGGTTCAAAACCGGGTTCGGCGAAAGGATCAGGACTTTCTGTCCCAAATCGCGAAAATGCTTAGCCAGAGACATGGCTAGCATGGTCTTCCCTGTCCCTGCTTCTCCTTCAATGGCGAGGCGCTTGGTACTGACCATCGGTGAGATGAGAGTGTCATGGATATGTTCAACATCCTTGACCTTGCCCTCATGTTGATCAATATAATCGCGAATATAGAGCCGACTCGTATAATGACTGCCTCGCAGAATCTTATCGAGTGTTTCGGCGGCGTCCTGAAATTTTAAATACTTTGCTGGTTGCGCCATCTTAACGGCTGCCTTGATGGATTCTTCTAAATGTTCCAACCTTTGCCGCCCGAGCAGCAGAGCATTTTCAACATCGGTGCGATCAGGAAAATCCTTCTCATAGACCGAAGGCAAAGAGACAAGATGGGTAATCGGTACCTTGACGTTCTTCTTTTTTAAGTAACGAAGGAAGCGGCTTTTCCAATTCAAAGCTTGAGCGAAGGGATTTTTGATAGGAAAACGCTCGCCGAATCGATTCTCGGTAAAGAATTGCTGAGCATCTGGATCGTAGGTAATGCGGCCACCTTTGACTTCGATTACTACCAAACCAAAGCTGGGATGATAGAGAACGAAATCGATCTCGTTATCGGTCAAGCCCTGGTCGCCTTCAATTCCGGACAATGTACAGGAATAGTAGATACTCCAATCGCCACTGAGTGATTTGCAAAGTTGATAGAATTGCTCTTCAGCCTGGCTGGCGAAGACCACGCGAACTTTGTCAGTGTTTGGATAGAGTCGAGCCATTGGTATATTGCCTCTGACGCGGATTGCGCCGGAGGGGGAACCTTCAAGATTCAGTCCATTTCCTGGAGTTCTTAAGTAGCTGAAATAATGGGGGATCATTCATGAGATAGAAGACTTTGCTGTCGAAGTCTGTGACAGGGGTAACAGGTGTCCGACGCCCTCTCTGTTAGTCATCCCCAGCGCGAAGCGCGTCGGGGATCTGTCGGAAACTAAACAACTCCCATCCGCTCCTCACACCCGGCGGATGCCCGACGCCCGCGAAGCGGGATGGGCATGACGAACAATCCCCGGCGGATGCCCGACGCCCGCGAAGCGGGCTGGGCATGACGAGACGCCCGCGAAGCGGGCTGGGCATGACGAACAAACGCACAAAACCCCCGGGGATTTCTCCTCGGGGGTTTTGCTATTTTTTAGGCTGCGCCGAGCTACTCTCCCACAGTTTAAACTGCAGTACCATTGCCGCTGAAGAGC
>JBGSRE010000309.1:0-4367 GCA_041737755.1 Oligoflexus sp. | reverse complement strand
GGTGCTCGTGACTGAGTGGAGTGAATACAAGCGTCCCAACTGGGATAAAGTGGGAACTCTTATGGCGAGTAAAGCTCTGTTTGATCTCCGCAATCAATATGAGTCCAATGACTTGATCAGTCGTGGTTTTCATTATGAATGTGTGGGACGTCCCGATTCGCGTTCTTTAACTTCTTAAAATTGTTTTTTTCCTCGGCTGTGCTGGTCGCTGATTCGGCTTGGAGTCTCTAATGGATCTTGGGTTGCTCTTGAGTTATATCCTGGCCACAATCGGCCTAGCCTTGGCTGTGGTGCAGACCATGAAATACCGAAGTGCAGCCCAGAACCAGGACTATGCAAGGCGCGAAGGGGAAGAGCATAAGGCTCGTTTTCTAGAGACAGCGGTGCTGCTCAAAGAAGCCCAGCATCGCAACCAGGAATTGAGTCTGCGTTGCAACCGGCTGGAGGCTGACCTGCATCATCAGAACTTAGCCTCCGACGAGCGCCTGCAAACTTTCCAGCAAGCCGAGCAAAAAATGAGCCAGGCGTTTCAGGCTTTGTCTGCAGATGCACTTCGGCAAAGCTCTGAATCCTTCATGCAACTCGCCCAAAATGTCCTCAAGCAGCATCAAGTGAAAGCTCAGGGCGATTTGGATTTGCGGCGCCAGGCCGTTGATCAGTTGATCGAACCCATTCATAAATCCCTTGATAAAGTTCAAGACCGAATTCAAGACCTGGAAAAGCAAAGAGTCGGCGCTTATCATGGTCTGCAGGAGCAAATCGGGCTCCTCTTTGAATCGCAAAAGAGATTGCAGATCGAGGCAGCCAACCTTTCCATGGCACTCCGCTCGCCGACGACCCGTGGTCGTTGGGGCGAATTGCAGCTAAGGCGGGTGGTGGAATTAGCCGGGATGCTGCCTTACTGTGATTTTGATGAACAGACAGGTTTAGGGCCAGATGGTCGATTGCGACCGGATATGATCATTCGCTTGCCAGGCAAACGTTCTATCGTTATCGATGCCAAAGTTCCCTTGCAATCCTATTTGGATGCGGTGGATTGTGCCGATGAAGATCGGCGGCGCGATCACTATAAGCAGCATGCGGTCCAGGTTCGCAAGCAGGTGCAGGCTCTTGGCCAAAAAGCTTACTGGGAGCAGCTGGAGGGTTCGCCTGAATTTGTGCTGCTCTTTCTGCCGGGCGAGTCGTTCTTTAGTGCCGCTTTGCAGGCCGATCCGAGTCTGATTGAAGTCGGCGCGGATCAGCGCGTTCTCATCGCCACGCCGACGATTTTGATCGCTCTCCTGCGCACCGCAGCCTATGCCTGGCGCCAGGAGGATATCGCGCGCAACGCCCAAGATATCTGTCGTTTGGGCAAAGAACTGTATCAGCGTATTTCCGATATGAGTGGGCATGTGGCCGATATGGGCAAGAACCTGGGCGGAGCCATGGCATCTTACAACAAGATGGTCGGGACAATCGAAAGTCGTGTGCTGGTCACAGCGCGACGTTTTCAAGATCTGAAAGCCGATGATCCCAAAAAAGAGATTAAGGAAGCGCCGCTCCTGGACCAACAGCCGCGAGTGCTGCAGTCCCTGGAGCCATCGGCCTTGGATTTTCTCTAATTAGTTTCTTGCGCTTAAGCGCAAGAAACTATCCTGAGGAGTGAAACGACGAAGGATCTCGTCGATAATTGCCTGATTCCACTGGATCCTTCGCTTCGCTCTGGATAGTCTCTGTGCGAAATTTTCAATTTCGCGCAGAGACTATTTTTTGTAGGGCATTTTTCCAAGATAATCTTTCTTGCCGACTTCGACTCCGTTATGGCGCAGAATCGCATAAGCCGTGGTGATATGGAAATAGAAATTGGGTATGGCATGCTGAATGGCAAATTCTTCGCCCGTCAGATACTGGCCTTCCCAACGCGGCTGACTCACCTTTCGGCTGGCAGCTTCCACAAAATCTTTAGGCGTAAACGTTTGCAGATAGGCGACGGTTGAATCAATGCGGGCCTTTAGCTCGGGTAGTGATTTTTCTGTATCAGCATGATTGGGAATTTCCTGGCCACTCAAGCGAGCCACACAGGCCTTTGCCGTGTCGCAAGCAATCTGAACCTGGCGGATAAAATTAAATTGATCCGGCGCCAGTCGGCTCTGCAACAAGACATCGACATCGAATTTTTTTGCTTCGGCGTATTGGACGCCTTTATCCATAATTGCCGACAAGTTATGCAAGATTTTAGTAAACTGGGTGACGGTAATCTCGTAAAACATAGGTTCTCCTTGTTTGACTTCTAGGGGAGAGCTAAGCAAAGGACTTCAGGCTTCGCAAGGTAAAACCATCCCGCGACGATAGCTCAGGAGCTTTCACGCCAAAGCTGCCCTGTTTAGTCAGTTCTCATGACAGCCCATATTCACAACCAGTACTGCATGACCAGCCAGGCGCTATCAGTCCATTTGTCAAATTGCGGTTTTTTCTGCTTCTGCCATTCACCGGTCAGAATCAAGTGCGGTCTGGGGGCCCACATCAGCCCTGGTCCGTAACCCTGAAAGGCGATTTCCTTTTCGCTTCTATCGCTTTTCTTCGATTCATGGCTCAGCGTCAGATCCAAGCCTTTGATGACTTCAACACCCGCCCGCGTGTAGCTCACGTAACCTTCGATCAACTCGCCGGTGGCAGGAGCCACGCGGACCCAATCGTATTCGCCCATGAGATAGATACGTTTGCTCACACCCCAGGTAAAGTTGGGGCCGAAGATTTCGCGATTGGTGTTGTCCGTGGCGCGAGCGGCAAAGTAGCTGCCGCCAACCCGGAGGGCTGGCTTCAGACGCAGGTATTGGCCAGAGACAGTGAAGCCTTTTTCACTATCCACCGACTTATCATCAGGGCGTCCACCGATACTGGTAAAGGACAGGATATAGTCTTCGGTGAAATAATTGACCTCGGCATTATAGGTTTCCGAGCCTTCATCCCAGCCTAATCCACGTTTGATCTGGGAAGTATGATTCGGAATGTTCAAACCATAAGCTTTCTTGAATCGGCCGACGCGGACGTTCAAGTTTTTACTTACATTCACGATCCCATAATGCCTTGCACTGACCCATTCATCGTCATCTGTGGTTTCCGGTGAGTTGATATCCAAGCCGGCACTGGCGACCACCGTCCACAGTTCGGTGGACCAACCCACATCGACTTCAGCCTGCATGAGGAAATAGCGTCCCTGGCGAAATTTAGGATTGTCCGAATAGGTTTGAACGGAGCGCAAGCCGCCGCCGACAATCAGCGGTTCCGGCAATTGGACGGCCCCATGCAAGGGCAAGGCTTCCGTTTCCCCGCCCCAAGTCGACATGACCTCTCGAGACAGGCCGCGTCCATATGCAGTCAAGGCATCACCGCCAGCAAGGCTCACATGACACACGCCGCAATTGACATAACCGTGTCGCACATTTTCAGGAAATGCTTGGGCCATGGTGGAAAGCAAAAATGCCAAAAGACCCCAGACCAACCCCAGTGCTGGATGGAAAGGCAAAACACATCTTTTCATTGAACTTCCACCTTGGAGGGAACTTTGACGATCACGCCGATCGTGTTATCGACCTTAACACCGAGAAAGCTGGGAGCTTCCATTCCAAAATCGCTCAGAAGGACATTGAAGGCAAAGGTATAATTAACTTTGCCAGCTTTGTCCAAAACGGTATCGACCGTACCTTGGACCGCTTTTTCCACACCGCGAATGGTCATTTTGCCTTCAAAAGGGGCTTTTTCTACCGCTTTTTCCAGAATCTGGCTGGGGTCGGCCCAAGGCAAGCTGGTGGGAACAAATTTGGCATCGGGGTGCGTGGTGACTTCCAGCAATTTGAGCATATGCTCATTTCGAGTATCGACATCTGTGTCCAAAACCTTCAGTGGAAAACTTGCCTGGCCTTCGATAGTTTTCGCATCGGTTATTTTGAATTTGCCAACCACACCTTTGCCGACGCCTTTGAAGGAAAGTATTTTACGGGTATCCACGGCGTTGAATTCGACGGCTGATTCTTCGGTCAAGATACTGACCGTAACGGGTTTGGCCAAGAGTGGAGTAGCACCCAGGCTCATTAAACCGCTGATAAAAAGACTCCGCGTAATCAATTGGACATGCAGCATTTCTCAACTCCTCGTGGATCTACGTTTGCTCGGTTCCAAACCTCATGTTTAAACTGCATCTGCCGACTCAAAGCAAGTCTATTTTGCTGAATAGCCTATGAAAATTGGCATTCCCATAGATCTCCTCTGGTAAATTAGTTAGTTTCTGGCGCTTAAGC
This sequence comes from Oligoflexus sp., assembly GCA_041737755.1. GTDB lineage: Bacteria > Bdellovibrionota_B > Oligoflexia > Oligoflexales > Oligoflexaceae > Oligoflexus. Next base: position 90 of record JBGSRE010000309.1, on the reverse strand, counting down.
GCCAGAAACTATCCAGAGCGTAGCGATGGATCTCGGTGCACTACCCATAGCGTTTTGATCTGCTCTGCCGCTAGGCTCTGGCGCTTAATG
>JBGSRE010000811.1:0-2436 GCA_041737755.1 Oligoflexus sp. | reverse complement strand
GATATCGAGACCACAGTCAAACGTCTTGAACAGGCGTTCGAAGCTCTCGAATAGAGAGAAATCAAGGATGAGAGAATGGCCTTCGCCATCAGCTTCGAACATTGCTCGCCAAGGCTTGGTCGTGAAGATTTCAAAAATCATGACTCGGCTGAAGCCTATTGCCAGTCAGGTCGATTGGACCTGAGTCCGCCTTTTGGCTGGATTTTCCGTAGGATATGACATAATTTAGGGCCATGAATATTGATTTCGACAAAAAATTTGGGGCTGATTTCATTGGATCTGTGCCTGATCAGGCTGGAATCTACATATTTCGTGATGGGATGAGCGATCCGATTTACGTCGGCAAAGCCAAAAATCTTCGCAAGCGTTTGGCTCAGTATCGACTTGCCACGGGCAAAAAACTCCACAGAAAAATGCGTGCAATCGTCAAAGAGGCCGAAGCACTCGAATTTCAAGTCTGTACTTCGGAAAGAGAAGCCCTGCTGTTGGAAAATCAGCTTATTCAGGATCATCGACCCAACTTCAATGTTGCAGGGGCCTATGCCTTTCTCTATCCCTATCTTGGTCTGAAGACTGATCTCGCTCAGCCCGGATTTTTGACCTTTTGCTATACAACCGTTCCCGATAAGCTCATGCCGCATGCTTTTGAACTGTATGGAGCCTTTCGCTCTCGGGAAACAGTGAGCCAAGCCTACGAAGCGCTTATGTTCCTGATGCCATTTATAAGTCACTACAGCCCATCCGAACGAGGACAATATGGTGAGATTTCCTATACTCGGATCGCTTCGTTCCGGCAAGTAGAGGGGCAGTGGCTAAGCTTTTTTCAAGGATTGTTCCGTGGCGAATCATCGGCCGGCTTAAACGAGCTGGCACTGGCTTTATTGGAAAAGCCAGGAGCTCGACGCGTTGCCGCCGATATTCAACAGCATTTGAAAAATCTCCAGATTTTTTTTGTGACAGAGGCGAGTAAGCTTCGCCGGGTCCTTGATCAGCAAGCTCCAGAAGCATCCTCTATCGCTCAAGAGGATCGTGACAAATTGTTCCTCTTATTCGACCCCTAAGCTTCACAAGTCTGGAGAGCTTTCTGTGCTAAAAAAAAAGTATATGTCTTACCTGCACTTCGTCGAGTGTTTAGAAAACATCAAAGAAAAAAATACTCCGTTTCGAATCGAAGACGACCACATCATCATGGATGATCCAAAAGACGGACCCTCTCGCTGTCGACTGCCATTGATCTTAAGAGAGCAAGAATTTCGGACCTTAGATCAAATTCAAGAGGCGGTGGATGAGCCCCTTTCCTATGCAATGATTCTCATCCAGGCAGGCAGAGCCTCCGTGGCTATTGCTGCGGCCGATGAGATTGTATGTTCCAAGCAGATTCAAAAGTATATGGTGCGAAAGTCACAGGGCAAGTCGCAACTGACCTATCTCAACGAAAAGGGAAAATCGAGGCTCGGTTCACGTATAAGACTGAGGCAGTCGGATGAATTTTTTGACGAAATAAACGAAAAGCTCAAACATTGGAGCAGTCTCTATCAAATCTCGCAGATCTTCTTGAGCTGCACACCGAAACTCAAGGGACTGTGGTTTCAGTCCTCCCCACCGCCGCCTTTTGCCAAGAGCGATCCTCGATGGCGACGCATTCCATTTATGGTCCGCCCACCCGGTCAGCTAGAAATGTTTCGCATTCAAAAGCTTCTTTGTCGAGCGGAGTGGGTGGGCGCTTAAAAGCGCCAAGAGACATCTATGATATCCACCAGCGGAATTCCCCCTCGGAACGGACCGCAAGCAAAGGCCAATCCTAGCCGCGCCTCATCGAGTGAAAACCACTCCCCCACTTGCTTTTAAGCCACCCCATATCTTCTTGACATAGACGAACACTGCTATATAACGAGGGCATAGATAAAGCGAAATAGAGCCGACTTTTTGCCAAGAGAATATTGCCCCAAGACTATCTTTTTAGAGGATCCATACCATGAAATTTTCCAAACACACTGGCAGGTTCGAGAAGTCTTCTCGTCCTCTCTCCCTCATCCTTACGATCCTCGGGGTCACTGCTTGCGGCTCCGTTCAAGAAGAAAAGCCGGAGCAGGGACCGATTCGAGTCTCTTGGCCTGTGACCGACCAGGGCAACCTCTCGGATGCAGAATTTCCGCCGTTTGACATGAGAGAGACGAGCTTTATTGGTTCCGGACGATTCAATAGCATCTTTTGGCTCGATTTCGAAGGCGCGACGGTTCGTTCCAATGAATCTTTCATCGTCGAGAAAGCCGGCAGAACTCAGGTGGAAATACCCGCTTTTTCGCCGGCTGATATCGGTTCCAACGAAGATCGCGAAGCCATCAAGCTGAATATCATTCAAAATCTTGTGCCACTGTTCCCCGATGTTGATATCAAAATCACCCTCACCAAACCACTGGCCGATATTTATTCGAG
>JBGSRE010000810.1:0-3426 GCA_041737755.1 Oligoflexus sp. | reverse complement strand
CCACCTCGCAGCCCTTGCTCACGCGCAACTCGAAGCGCTGGACGCTCGGCGGCGTCGGCGGACTCTTCGGCCTTCGATCCCGGGATCCGGGATCGACCTCACCCACAATGACTATATGGGACTGCGAGCTGATCAGGCCTTTCAAAGCCGTGCTTGGGAGGCGGCTCGCGACTGGCCAGCTGGTTCCGGAGCCAGTCGATTGCTGGGTGGCGAGCTGCCCATTTATGAGCTTTTGGAAAAGGATTTTGCCGCCTGGAAAGGCACGGAAAGCGCCCTTTATTTTCCGTCTGGATATGCGGCTAATGAAGCTTTAATGAGCGCCCTTCATCTGGGCGATGCGGTGTATTTTTCTGATGAACTCAATCATGCAAGCCTGATCGATGGGATGCGCTTAGCCCGACTGCAGCCCCATCAGAAAAAAGTATTTCCGCATAACGATATGCAGACTTTAGAAGAGCTGCTGAAACAATGCCCTGCTGCTTTGAAAGTTGTTGTAGTCGAAGCCCTTTACAGCATGGACGGCGATCTCTGCCCGGCTCGAAAACTGATCAATCTCTGTCAGGCCTATGAGGCCGTGCTGATCGTTGATGAGGCGCATGCCATCGGCGTCTATGGCCCCGAAGGTCGGGGTTGGATGGCCGCCGAGCAGATCGATCCCAAGCTTTACATTTCCGTCAATCCTTGCGGCAAAGCCATGGCTGCCAGTGGAGCTCTGATTTGCGGACCGGCATGGCTTCGGGATCTTCTCATCAATACCGCCCGGAGTTTTATTTACACGACTGGCGCTTCGCCTTGGATGGCAGCCGCCCTTCGGGAAAGTCTGGGAACACTACGCCAATGTGATGAGGTGCGGCATCAATTCCTGGCCAGAGTGAAGCGCATCCGGAGTTCCCTCCTGCACTTAGGCTTTGACTGTGGGCTCAGCGAGACGCATATTATCCCCATCATTTTAGGCGATGAATCGCTTGCCTTGTTTGCCGAGCAATACCTTTCCCAGCAAGGCGTTCAGGCCAGAGCCATTAGGCCTCCCACGGTGGCAGCTAGCAGCTGTCGCTTGCGTCTCTCACTGCATGCTGGTTTGAGTGACACTGATGAGGAGCGCATCAGCCTTGTATTTAAGGAACTAGCCCATGAAATTTCCCGCAATATTCATCACCGGCTCCGGAACTGATGTTGGCAAAACAGTTATTTCCGCCGCAATACTCGCAGCAGCAGAGCGCCGTGAACTCAAACTCCAGTATTGGAAACCTGTCCAAACCGGTGGCACCGATATTGATCTCAGCACCGTGCAGGAAATCTGCCCGAATGCAGCTGTGGCACCGCTACCGGTGTGGTCCTATCCCCTGCCCGCCTCTCCCGATCAAGCCGCTTTAGCCGAAGGTCTCCCAGCACCCGATATTTTTGAGCTGCGCACTGCTCTGGAAGCGAGTCAGGGACCTTCCCTTTTAATCGAAGGCGCTGGTGGTCTTATGGTCCCGCTCAATGAGAACAATGAAACCTGGCGGGACTTTATTGCCGAAACCGAGTTACCGGTATTTATCGTGGTCAACAGTGGTCTCGGCACTCTCAATCATACCCTCTTGAGCTTGGAAGCCTTGGATGCCCTTGGTATCGTCGTGCTTGGAGTGGTCCTGAATGGGCCGAAGCACGAAGCGAACATGCACAGCCTTCGCCGCATGCGCCCTGATCATCGATTCCATGCTTTTCCCCAGCTCGACTTCAAATCCAGAGACAGTCATTGGTATGATGAGTGCGAAAGTCTGCTCGACTTTCTGCTGGCCGCTCCCGCCATTCAACCGGATAAATTCTGGACCCAAGCCGATCGTCATCACTGCTGGCATCCTTATACCCAGCACAAAACTGCCGGCGAACCGATTCCTATCGCCCGCGCTCAGGGCATTTACCTGCATACCAGCAGCGGTGAAAAACTGATTGATGCCAGCTCGTCTTGGTGGACGAACTCCACCGGCCATGGCCATCCTCGCATTGGAGCAGCCATCAGTCGGCAGCATCGGCGTTTGGACCATTCTATTTTTGCTGGAGCCACCCACGAACCTGCCAGTCTCCTGGCCAAAAGCCTAGCTGAACTCAGTCACGGTCTTTTACCGCGAATTTTTTACAGCGATAATGGCAGCTGCGCAGTGGAAGTCGCTTTGAAAATGGCGGCGCAAAGCTGGAAAAATCGCGGCGTCGAAACCCGGCGCAATTTTGTCTTTTTCCAAGGGGCTTATCATGGCGATACTTTTGGTGCCATGTCTGTCGGCGCTTCCGAGGGATTTCATAAAGCGTTTTCGCCTTATCTTTTTTCGGCTCAGAGTCTCACACCTGTCACTGCCCATCGCTCGCGAATTTGTCCCGAAGGACCAGCAGCTTTGCCGAGAGAACGTGCGGCTATGGAGCAACTTTTTGCGGAGCATGGCCAGACGCTGGCTGCTGTCATCATTGAGCCCTGGGTGCAAGGCGCGTCGGGCATGAATATCCAGGATTTATCCTGGCTTCAAGCCTTGGGTCGCCTCTGCAAGCAGTATGCTGTTCCTTTGATTCTTGACGAAGTCTTTACCGGCATGGGTCGACTGGGTTCCATGTTTGCCTATCAAAAAGCCGGATTGGAACCTGATATCATCTGCATCGCCAAAGGTTTAACTGGTGGCACGCTGCCCTTGGCCGTGACTATGACGAGCGAAAATATTTTTCAAAGTTTTCTCGATGATGACCGCTCCAAAGCTCTTTTGCATGGCCACACATTTACCGGCAATGCCATCGCCTGTGCAGCAGCTTTGGAAACTTTGGATGTCTATCGGGATGAAAAAATTCTTGAAAGGGTGGCGCAAACAGAAGCAACGATGCAGCGCTGGTGCGAAGAACAGCAGATGAAAAACGGCCTGATTGAACCGCGCGCCTTAGGAGCGGTTATGGCCTGGGAACTGCCAGGTTCTGGCCTGGGCGACTATTTTCATCCCTTGGCTCAGCAGGTACCGATCGTTGCTCGTCGGCATGGTCTGCTCATGCGAACTCTTGGCAATACCATGTACTTCGTTCCACCTCTGTGCATCACACAGGAAGAGCTCAACGACGCTTTGATAAAAATAGAACGGACACTCGGCGACCTTTTAGAGAGCCGTTAACCGAGGGGCTGAAGCAGCCGTCATCCCCAGGCCCACTAAGTGGGCCGTCGGGGATCCCTACTCTCGAAGCCCATTCACCCCAGGCCCACGGCGCAGGCCTCCGTCATCCCCAGGCCCACTAAGTGGGCCGTCGGGGATCCCTACTCTCGAAGCCCATTCACCCCAGGCCCACAGCGCAGGCCTCCGTCATCCCCAGGCCCACTAAGTGGGCCGTCGGGGATCCCTCTTCTCTATGCCGCGTCCACTCATTGCCAAGCAAAGGCTGGCAGGCAATCAAGCCGCTCAAGAGGTGGGAACTAAT
>JBGSRE010000756.1:0-3831 GCA_041737755.1 Oligoflexus sp. | reverse complement strand
GGGCGGGGCTTTTTTACCCCTGCAAGATGAAGTCTTCCCCGATGCCAACCATTTTGGGCGTATTTTCTATAACCAGGCCCAGATGAGCGCCAAAGGCATTCCGCAGATCGCGGCGGTCATGGGAAGCTGCACGGCGGGCGGCGCTTACGTCCCGGCCATGAGTGATGAGGCGATCATCGTCAAAGGCACCGGCACGATTTTCCTGGCTGGCCCGCCGCTGGTCAAAGCTGCAACCGGCGAAGAGGTTACGGCTGAAGAATTGGGCGGGGCCAAGGTTCATACCTCCATCAGTGGGGTAGCGGATCACCTGGCTGAAGATGATGAGCATGCCTTGCAGATCGTTCGTCAGATTGTAAAATATCTCGGCAAGTCAGCCCAGCCTTCTGTGAAATTGGAAGCCCCGGAAGAGCCACACTATGACCCAGAAGAACTGCTCGGTGTCATGCCGATGGATGCGCGAAAGGCCTATGATATACGAGAAATCATTGCCCGCATCGTCGATGGTTCTAAGCTTTTTGAGTTTAAACCAAACTACGGCACGACTCTGATTACCGGCTTTGCGCACATCTGTGGTATCCCAGTCGGCATTATCGCCAACAACGGTGTGCTATTCTCGGAAAGTGCTTTGAAAGGTACTCACTTCATCGAATTGTGCACGCAGGAAAAAATTCCTCTGCTCTTTCTGCAAAACATCACCGGCTTTATCGTCGGGAAAAAATACGAACACGGTGGAATCGCCAAAGATGGAGCCAAGCTCGTCCATGCTGTGGCCAATGCCAATGTCCCGAAAATCACCTGTGTCGTCGGCGGCAGTTTTGGAGCTGGCAATTACGGGATGTGTGGAAGGGCCTATGAGCCACGTTATCTTTTTATGTGGCCCAATGCCCGTATTTCGGTGATGGGCGGTGAACAAGCTGCCGATGTTTTGGCAACTGTTAAGGTCACCCAGCTGGCCAAGCAGGGGAAGACTCTGAATGCCGAAGAACTCGCCGCCATTCGCGATCCCATCTTGAAAAAGTATGAACGGGAAAGTTCCGCCTATTACTCCAGCGCCCGCCTTTGGGATGATGGCGTGATCGACCCAAGAAAAACCCGCCAGGTTTTGGCAATGGCCTTGGCCAGCACCCTGCATCACAATTGGGACAATACTGTGAACGGCGTGTTCCGCATGTAGGATTCAATTGAAGACCGTCGCCCGGAACTCAATTGAAAAAATCCAAAGAGCAAAGTTTCTTATCTCGAGAGGGGCAAAATATGACTCAGAAAAAGATGATCCGAATCGGCAATGCAGGCGGATATTGGGGTGACGATCCAGGAGCCCTGGAACGTCAGGTGCAAGGCGGGCGATTGGATTATATCAGCATGGATTTCCTGGCTGAAATCACCATGTCCATCCTCCAAAAACAGCGACAATCCGCGGCCGACATGGGCTATGCTAAAGACTTTCTCGCCATGCTCAAAAACGTTTTGCCCAAGCTCCTCGCTGACGGCACCAAAATCATCACCAATGCCGGGGGCGTTAATCCGCAAAGTTGTGCCCGCGCAATCGCCAGCCTAGCGGCAGAAATGGGACTTCATCCACGCATCGCCATCGTCTATGGCGACGATATCCTGCCCGATATCAAAGCACTGCAGGCCAAAGGCTGTCGCTTCGACAATATGGAGAGTGGTGAAACTTTTGGCGATGTTCAGGATAGAATTCAAGCCGCAAATATTTATTTCGGAGCCGCGCCTGTTGTCGAGGCACTGAAATGGAATCCAGATATTATCGTCACGGGTCGAGTCACCGATACGGGCATCACGATCGCGCCGATGATCCACGAATTCAACTGGCAGATGAACGATTGGAATCGCCTCGCCAGTGGCATCGTTGCCGGCCACATTATTGAATGCGGATCGCAATCGACCGGTGGCAATTTTTCGGATTGGGAAAAGGTGCCAAGCTTTGACAACATTGGCTATCCGATAGTCGAAGTCAACGAAGACGGCAGTTTCATCGTCACCAAGCATCCGGGCAGTGGTGGCCTTGTGGCTGTCGATACTGTTCGGGAACAGCTCTTTTATGAAATGGGTCATCCGGAAGCCTATATCACTCCCGACGTCGTGGCGACCTTTAGCAGCATTCAGTTGGCTCAGGATGGGGTGGATCGGGTTCGGGTCTTTGGCGTAAAAGGTTTCGAACCGACACCACTTTATAAAGTATCGATGGCCTATGAAGATGGTTATAAATCGATTGGTTCGATCATGATTTCTGGACCCAATGCTCGGAAAAAAGCCGAAGCATTTTCGCAAATTTTCTGGAAACGTTGTCCCGGTCCTTCGTCGAAACACTGACCGAATATGTGGGTTTCAATGCCTGCCATCGGTCATTGATTCATCAAGATGAAGGCAATGAGATCCTCTTGCGTCTGGGAGCTAGGGCCCATGAAGAAAAAGACCTTCGCCTCTTCGGCAAGATGATTCCTTCCTTGATTTTAAGTGGCCCTCCCGGTGTGGCTGTGATCGGTGGCGTTCCCAAGCCTGCCAAGGTCATGAGCTACTGGCCAGCCTTGATGCCGAAAGACGCGGTCCATCCGCGCATTGGACTCTATGAAAAAGGTGAATTGATCGAAGAAAAAATCGTCAGCACAACGCCCGTGGGCCATTATATAGCATCGGAAGCCAAGGCTCAGGTTGCCACCAAAGCATCTCGTCCCATCGCCGAAGTGGTGAAAGAGCACGAAGGTGACAAGCTCATCCCCCTGAGCCGAATCTGTCTGGCTCGGAGTGGCGACAAGGGCGATACCGCCAATATTGGTGTGATGGCCCGCAGTGAAGCGGCCTATCGCTTTCTGGATAGCTATCTGACCGCGCAGCGCATCAAGGATCTATTTCAAGAACTCTGTTTGGGCAAAGTCACCCGTTACAGCCTGCCCAATATGCAGGGCTTTAACTTCCTTCTCGACCAGGCACTGGGCGGTGGAGGCACCATGACTCTTCGCATCGATGCACAGGGCAAAACGTTTGCTCAGGGACTTTTGGCCCAAAAAGTGGCCATCCCACAGAACCTGTTGTCCTGAGGGAGCCTGATCATGTCGAATATCAAACGCGTATTTATCGCCAATCGCGGTGAAATTGCTCGACGCATAGCCCTGGGTGCAAGGACCATGGGCATTGAATCCGCGGTCATCTATAGCGGCGAAGCCCCACCGGCTTTTCTCGAAGGCTTGGTGCATCGCTTCATTAAAGTGCCAGAGGAAAATCCCGCGCTTTATTTGAATGCGGAATTGATGGTTCAGTTCGCGCAGCAGAGCGAATGTGATGCTGTGCATCCTGGTTTTGGATTCCTATCAGAGAATGCTCGTTTTGCCACACTGGTCGAAGATGCCGGATTAACCTGGGTCGGTCCAACTGGCCAATCCATAGCAGAAATGGCTTCCAAAGCCGCAGCTCGAGATATTGCCAAGGCGCATAAAGTTCCCGTCGTACCTGGAATCGAACGCCTTCCCATCAGTGAAGATGGCAGTCACCTCAAGCTGGTGAAGGAATTCGCTCGTGAATTCGGCTACCCCATTTTGCTCAAGGCTGCCATGGGTGGTGGGGGCAAAGGTATGCGAGTCGTACGGGCCGACGATGAGTGGGAAGAGGCGATACGCCGTGCTCAATCGGAAGCGATCAACTCCTTTGGTGATGGAGCTCTGATTGTCGAACGCTATCTGGAGCATCCGCGGCATGTTGAAGTTCAAATCTTTGGTGATAGTCATGGCCACGTGCTCGCCCTGGGTGATCGGGACTGCTCCGTGCAAAGGCGTCACCAAAAAATAATCGAAGAGGCTCCTGCCCCCGGTCTGA
>JBGSRE010000701.1:0-2425 GCA_041737755.1 Oligoflexus sp. | reverse complement strand
CTCTGGCAAACCTTAAAGATCCTGGGCTTGCCGGAGGCCTGGATGTCTTTGGTTTGGGAGCTTACCGAGGACTTAAGACTAGCGGTTCAAGATTGAACCCAATTTTCAATCTGGCTGTCTATAGCTGTGTTTTCGAAAGCTACAAGAAGTGAGATATAGTGTCATTGCTTTGCAGGCTTAAGTGAACGAAATTGTCGGAAGCTCACCAGCTCGGATATCCGCTTCTGCAAATAGTATTAAGAAAAAAATGCAGTTACCGATGCTAACAAAGCCATAAATTGAATGATTGTCTAGCAAAACTTTTGAGTAAACACTCAATGAAGTGAAACACTGGTTAATGATCTTAAACGATCAGTTTCGACGCTTAATCAGATTGTTAAAGGTGCCGCGTAAAGCAAATTTGTGGCGATATTCGAATTTCAAGGTCTTAACTGAAATTGGCTTTACTTGGGGCAAAAGAATTGGATTTTTCTTAAACAGAGGGTGGGCATGAAATTTATGAAGCTTGAGATGTTTATGAAAAGACTGTGGAATTTTTCAATTCTGCCTTGGTCATTCTTCGTCCTCCTCATGCTTTCGAATTTGACTTGGTCTTGTTCTTCAACCGATGCTAACCGCCGTTCAAAAAGAAGCCAGCCGAATTTACCTGAAGAATTTGTGACCAATCCTCAGGATCCAAACTCATCGCCAGCGGATACTCCACAATCACCGAATGGTTCCTCAGACCTAGACGCCGACAATCGTGCGATCATTAATTTTTCTTCGCTCAATCTGTCTGACTTGGCTGGCTGGAGTAAAGTTGTCGTGAGTGTCACAAGTTCGAAAGATAATAGAACTGTTCTGGAAAGACTCTTTACGGCTAATGATCTGAATTCATCAATGGGAACGACTGCTGAAATAGCCTTTGGGCTCTATAAAATAAGCATCATTTACTACGATGCAAGTGGCATTTTTCTGGCAGAAATTTGTGCTCCAGAAAAAGATGATCCCCTCTCGATCATGAAAAAAGAATATCAATTTGAACTTAGAATTTGCCGAAAAGGGGCCACCACAGAGCCGAGCAGTTCTGTGACGATCAGGCCTGAGTTGGTGAGTCCTTAAAGGAAAACCATTTCATTCAGGAAGGTCCCGATACGAGCCTTCCTGCATGCTCGCTCAGATCAGAGACAGCTTTTCTCGTTCAAAAGCGAAGTTCGCACTGTCTTTATTGCTGCAGCGCTTGAATAGCTTGGACGATTTTTTTGACTTCTGCGTGTTTCGCTGCCTCAGAAAGATGACGCGCCTTAAACAGCTCATGCTCCGCTTTGAGCTTCTCATGCTGTGCTAAGAATGAAGCATCAACTTTCCCCGACGCCAAAACCTGATCATATTGAGTCATCTCTTTGCTAAGGGCCCTGATGGCTTTATCTTTAGCATCGAAGTGGATAGCCCAATACCCAGACCTGGAAGGTCTTTTTGTGGGGTGGAATAGGCTTTGTCCTTATAATATAAGGTAAAATGAGCCCAATATGGCCATTGAATAAAAAAAAGGCAGAAGAGGATTTTTGGTAAGCCCGTGAATGACTGTTCAAGCCGGCAATCCTAGCCAAACCTGTCTCTAAACCTGAGTCCATGATATCCTAAAAGCAATCGTACTGTGCTGAATTCACCGCCTGAGGGAGCTTTATGCTCTATCTGCTTCGCCTGCTCCTAGGCATGATTGCCGTCTGTTGGGTGACAAGCCTTCGAGCCGCGATCCCTACTGTGGAATTTTTTGGTGACGGACTTGCCTACCTTCGGGAAGAGAAGCCTCTTTCGATAGACGAAGTCAGCGCATTGCCCAAAGAAGCCTTTGTGGAAACCCATAACTTTCAGCCAAACCTCGGTTTCGTTTTCAAGACGCTATGGTTTAAAACTGAACTTAGTAATAGTGCCATGCGTGACACGACAGCGATTTTAGAGATCGCTTACGCGCGGATGGAAATTATCGAGATCTTTGTGCTGAATGACAGCAATGCGATTGTGTTCCATGCCTTGGACGGGACGGAGATACCTAAAAAGCTTCGCGCCATGAGTCACCTCAATGTGGCCTTTCGGATTCCTTTCAAAGCTGAAGAACGACTGCGGGTCTTTATACGGACCAGCTCCGATAGTCCTCTGCGTTTTCCAATGCGGATCTGGGAACCCGAAGCATTTCGCTCTTACCAACAGTCTCATCAGCTGCTGCAGGGTATCTACTATGGTGGCATCATCATCATGGTTATCTATAATATGTTCGTGTTTATCGCCACGAGAAATCGAGCTTATCTTTACTATTGCTTGTTTGTCTTGTCCACTGGCAGTTACCTTGCGTCGGATGGTGGTATGCTGCTCCAGTATGTTTTCACCGATAGCAGTTATTGGAACAATAAGATCTCACTCTATGCCATCTTCTCAGCTAATATCT
>JBGSRE010000689.1:0-2100 GCA_041737755.1 Oligoflexus sp. | reverse complement strand
ACGCCTAGCCGCTATGCCTTATGCCGAGGGTCGTCTGGTGCTGGCCGATGTTCTGTCTTATGTCATCGACAAATTTAAACCCGAATTGGTGCTGGATATCGCAACCCTGACTGGTGCGGTCATCATGGGCTTGGGCCATGTGGGAGCTGGTATCATGGTGAAGGAACAGAAGACCGCCGACTTTTTGAAGAAAGTCAGTGAGCGAGTGGGCGAGCCTCTCTGGCAATTGCCTATGTGGCCGGAACTGGAATCGGAAGTCACCAGTCAATTGGCTGACTATAAAAACATCGCCAAGGCCAGCGTGAAAGCGGGTCCGATTATGGGTGCTATGTTCCTGCGGGAGTTCGTCAAGGATTCCAACTGTGAGTGGGCTCATATCGATATTGCAGGAACCGCCTGGACCTGCGGCGCAACGGGCTATCATACCAACGGTGGCAGCGGCTTTGGTCTGCGCGCGATGGTGGGCGCTGCGGAAATGTTCCTGTCTTAAGATTGAGTAAGCTAAGAAAAAGCCGCTCGGATCAAAAAATCCGGGCGGTTTTTTTATTTGCTACTGAATTGGGGATGCTGCTCCAGCCTTTGAAAATCTTTGACCGACATAGGGCCATAGGGCAGCAGTGAATCGCGAATAGGGTTGGCATTCTGCGAGGCGGGCACCTTCTTCAACCAAGCCATCGACAGGGGCCTGTCCAGTGCAGCGAGCTTGTTGGAGGCGATGCTGGTTTCTTCTTTTTCGCCGATCGATGTGCCGATACCCACATAGAATCCAGCTAATAGTAGCGTGCAGCGGATGGCCGTGGACCTAGTATAGTTGGTCAGCAGGCATTCGCGCTGGTCATCCAATCTTTTCCGTAGTTTGGTGAAGTGTTCCAGACTCCACATTTCTTGATTGCCTCGTGCGGAATAGGGATCATAAAATACCGCATGGGGCGCTGGTAGATCCGATCGATGCATAAGTTCGCGAAAATCACCAAGATGCAGATACCAAGTCAGATTTGGTGTGAGCTGCAGCTGCCGAGTCTTGATAAGCTCTTGCAAAAGCTGGCGATGAGGTAAGAGGTAGCCCAGTTCCTCAGCCTTTTCTAGGGCAAAAAGCAGTGGGTCTAGGGTTTTATCAAAGCTATGAATTTCCACCTGTGCCTTGGCATCCGCCAGGGCTTCCACAGCGCCAAGAGCGTTGGCTGCGGCGCCAAGGCCGACATCCCAAATCGAAAAAAGACCAGGATTCTGGCAGCGAATGTGGAGCTTATGCTGCTCAACATGCAGGATACGAGCCTCTGCCTCGGGTCCAATGACGGGATGAAAAGTCTCATTATTGTCTAGCAGCCGCAGGCTCTTAGCGCCAGATTTGAGTTCAATGATCTCGAATTGTTCTTGGGTCATTCGGCCTATCCATCGTGAGAAAAAGCAGACCCGATAGATAGCCGAAACCTACGAGATTGGCTAGAAGGAATTCAGAGCATGAGCCTCTGCGGCAGACCCATGCCGGAGGCCCATTTTTAGTTGATTTTAGCTTGTGAGACCTGCAATTGATCGAGCTCAAGACTGACAGTTTCCATACTGCGCCCCGTGCCATCCATCAATCGCATGGTGACTTTCCAAGGACTTTTTTGGTTGGCGCGATGGAGCTCAATGAGACCAAAGTTGGTCGCCGTATGAGCGAAAGTATTTTCCACGCGAAGACTATTTTTTTCGTAGGAGATCGTGTCTTCCAATTGTTGGGTCATGCCACTGGAGGTGAAATCATAGAGCGGATAAGGTGCGCGGGAATCATTCATGACCGACTGGTCGCCTATATGACGATCGCCGCTGATCATCAGCAGTCCATTGGCCTTGGTCTGGCGGATCAAATCAAAAAGCTTCTGCTGTTCCAGTGGAAAATTGGCCCATTTTTCGTAGCGATGCTCGCCAGAGAGGACTTGGATGCTGCTGGCCAGAATCCTCAGATCTGCCGGTTCTTTGAGTCGCTCTTCAAGCCAGAGCCATTGTTCTTTGCCCAATACAGTGGCATTGGGATCAAAATTGGCAACATAGCCCCTGTCACTGCGAAGCAAAGGGCTTCGATGGTAGCGGGTATCGAGCAGAATAAATTGAATATCC
>JBGSRE010000675.1:0-2519 GCA_041737755.1 Oligoflexus sp. | reverse complement strand
ATCCAACTTCATCTGAAGGCCGGGCAAGACATAACCGCCTAAATAGTGAGTATCCCCATGCAGAACCTCGACGGTGACGCAGGTCCCAGCGCTGATCACGATGAGATTGCGTCCTGGCAACGCCTCCTGAGCGGCTTCCACCATCGCCACACGATCGATGCCTAGGTCAGGAAAGTGATAGCGATCAAAACGAACCCGTAAAGCTCGCTTAGGAACAGTCACCAGCTGAAAGCCAAGGTCTTGCAGCACACGCCCGACCTGATCACGAGTCGCATCTGCCACCGATATGGCGTGCACCGGCCAGAAGTCGGGCCTTGGCAAATCCTTCAAAGGCTGCAAAGACTCCATGATTTTTTGCTTCGAATCCAGAGGATGGAGGCGCAGCATCAGCGGTTGATCCTCGCGGCGGCGGGGATTTCGAAAAACGGCGATCTTGGTCAAGGTATTGCCGATATCGGCAACGACCAAAGGCCAAAGATAATCTTGCTGATAGATCCACTGATACTCATGCCGCACTGAAGTCAAAAGCTGTTCGGCTGATTGACCAAGCTGAGAGACACTCAGCGCTCCTGATGGGTTTAAACCATTCAAGCGAACGAGATTTTGCCTAGCATCAGCCCAGAGCTGACCAGGTTCCAGGGCGTAATTTTGATACTCATTGAAAAGTGTGGCTTGCAGCAAAGACTCGCTCAGCGAATGAGCGAGTGATTCTGCAAGGGTAAGCGGGTCTGTTCCATGAATGTGGCCGAGGATCTGATCGATGGCGATACTGCTTTGCTCTAGGAGGTCGGGAGCCTTTTGAAGATTGATGCCGACGCCCAGCAGGACTGGACCCCACATATCCCCTTGCACACTGCTTTCGCACAGAATGCCGGCTAGTTTCCTGCCAGCATAAAGGAGATCATTGGGCCATTTGATGGTCGCCCGAAAACCAAACTTGCGCCAGAGCCAGAGAGCAGTCCCAGTAGCCGTTAGCAGCGGCAGATTGCCTTGCGGAATGGGACCCAGATTTTGTCTATTCACCACCAGGGTGAGATAAATTCCACCCTCGGGACTGACCCAGCTTTTTCCTGACCGTCCACGGCCAGCGGTTTGGCTGCGGCTGATCACGGCAAAGGGCGTCGCCTCGCCTCCATTGAGCAAGCGCGAGGCATGGGATGAAGTAGAATCAATGCTTTCAAAACTGAATATTTTCATACATCAAAAAGCAAAGAAAGATCAGCCCAACGAGCCCCAGTGATCACCGAGCTGGTCGAGATAAAATCAACGCCTGTGCTGGCAATTTCCCGAATATTGTGCAGACGGACATTGCCCGATGCTTCGGTCAAAGCCTTACCCATGATAATCGCCACGGCTTCCTTCATCATCGGCACGCTCATGTTATCGAGCATGATGATATCAGCACCGGCACTCAGGGCTTCGCGGACTTCATCTAGATTGGTGGTTTCCACTTCAATCTTCAGGGTCGGCGGCAGGCTTTCATGCAAGCGACCTAAAGCCTGGCTGATACCCCCAGCAGCACGAATATGATTCTCTTTTACAATCACACCATCACACAAACCAAAGCGATGATTGCGAGCGCCACCGATGACCGTGGCAGATTTTTCCAGGATTCGTAATCCGGGCGTCGTCTTCCGCGTATCAAGCAACTGAGTCTTGGTGCCTTCCAAAGCTTTGACTAGCTCGCGGGTCAGAGTTGCAATCCCGCACATCCGCGCCATGAGATTAAGCGCGACGCGCTCAGCTTTGAGAATGCTCCTGGCCCGACCTTCAATGCCAAGAATTTCAGAACGATCGGCGGCAGCCGTGCCATTGGCGGTCTTAATATAAGTTTTAAGCTCTGGATCGACTTTATGAAAAACTGCTGCGGCGATGTCCACGCCCGCGATCATGGTTTCTTCTTTGCAGATGATACGGGCTCGCGCCTGACGATCTCGATCCACGCAAAGATCCGTGGTCCAATCCCCGTAGCCCCAATCCTCTTCCAAAGCTCTTTGAATAATGGGTTCGATTTGAATAATATGCAATTCGTGCATGATAAGCCCCCTTGACGGATAGCAGCGACGATCCCAGCCTTCAAGGCGGTCGTTTCCGAGGAATACAACCTGCACAAGCCAGCGTCAAGCCCACCCAAAAAGGACTCAGTCTATGAGCAGACGGCTTCGATCCTGGGTCAGTCGATCCAACTCACGCTGGATCAATTCCCGAGCGATCCCGGCAAAGTTCTTCCGGCAGTAATCTTCGACTGCTATGCGGACTAGTTTTTCCATCTCCTCCTGAAGCATGGGCTCCAGAAGATTGCCGAGATGACTGCCAGAGGCGCGAGGCAAACCGTCCCAGCTTGCAGAATTGGTCGTGGACTCTGAGATTTTGAGGCTTTCCCGCGAAACGGACGATTGTGTGGGTAGAGGTTCCCGGCTATGAGCCAAGGGCCCAATCGCCGCTTCCCGACCATGAAGCATCGATCCAAGCGATGTTTCTCGAGCCGCGAAGGCTGATCCCGAGGACATCGTCGATAG
>JBGSRE010000674.1:0-2804 GCA_041737755.1 Oligoflexus sp. | reverse complement strand
GTCCACTTTATGGTCGACAATCGCAACCGACCCAAGGACTTTAAGGCCTTGATGGACGCCGGTGTGGAGGTCGGCTTTGTAAAAATTCCGCAGCACAGTTCCGGGCCAATTCCCTATGCCCGACTCATCCATGCCAAGTATATGGTGGTGGATGATCAAAAAGCCTGGCTCGGGACCAATAATCTGGAGGCAGAGCATTTCTACCATTGTCGCAATGTAAGTTTGATCATTGATAGTCCGAAGCTTGCTACTGAAATCGCCTCTGTTTTTGATCGGTACTGGTCATCGCCCTACTTAGCTCTGCTACGAGCTGATGCCGGAGGCAAACTGAAGGCTCGAGTGGAGCCTTAAACAGACTTCCCATTCATTGGTTTGAAGGCGAAAGATCGGCTCTAGCATGGGCAGCTCTGGCGATTGATTTCAGCGGTATTGCTTGTAGATGCAGCTTGTTTGCATTACTATTCCGGCTTGTGAGGGCTGGTAAAAACCCGCCATAATTGAAGTATATGCAGCTGGATTTCTCTATGAATCGATCTTTGTTGACTCTTCCATTTGATGACAGCTTTGTGCGAACGCTTCCGCGTGATGCCGATCCGCGTTCGAATCCTCGCCAGGTTTTTCAGGCCTGCTATTCCTTGGTAAAACCGACTCCTGTTCAGAATCCCCAATTGATCGCTTGGTCAGATTCCACGGCCGAGCTCCTGGGTTTAGCAGCCCCCGAAGGCGATCGAGACGAGCTTATCGCAGTCTTGGCCGGCAATCGATTGCTGCCTCTTATGCAGCCCTATGCGGCTTGCTATGGCGGTCATCAGTTTGGCCATTGGGCGGGGCAATTGGGCGATGGCCGAGCGATCACTCTCGGTGAATACCTGGCGAAGCCTCAGCAGCGCTGGGAATTGCAGCTGAAGGGAGCAGGGATTACACCCTATTCAAGGCGAGGCGATGGCCGCGCGGTCCTTCGATCCTCTTTGCGGGAGTTTTTGTGCAGTGAGGCCATGCACCATTTAGGAGTGCCGACGACGCGAGCTTTGAGTCTTATTCAAAGCAGTGATCGGGTGGTGCGAGATCTGCTCTACGACGGTCATCCGCGCCTGGAAAACTGTGCGATCGTCATGCGAGTCGCCCCCAGTTTTGTGCGCTTCGGCAATTTCGAAATTCTAGCAGCACGAAACGAGCCGGAGATCCTGCAGCAATTGGCTCGATACATCATAGCCGAACACTATTCAGACTTGGATTTGCAGTCGCCTCAGGTTTTTCAGCAATGGTATGAGGAACTGTGTCGACGGACAGCTTGGATGATCGCCCATTGGCTCCGCGTTGGCTTTGTGCATGGGGTGATGAATACCGATAATATGTCGATCCTCGGTCTTACGATCGATTACGGTCCCTATGGTTGGATGGATGTCTACGAACCCAACTGGACTCCCAACACCACGGATTTTCATTCCCGACGCTATCGGTTTAGTCAGCAGCCCAAAGTTGCCGCCTGGAATTTGGCCCAATTCGGTCGTTCCATTGCCTCGCTCCTTCCGGATCCAGATGGCGTCGAGCAAGGGCTGCAAGTATTTCGATCGACTTTTGAAAGCGTCCATGCAGATATGATGGCTGCCAAACTTGGTTTGATGACACTCGAAGGCAGAGAAGACCGCGAGTTGCTGGTCGAATTGGATAAGATTCTGCAGCTCGAAGAAACCGATATGACGATTTTCTTTCGCAATCTTTCCCAATTGAATCCCAATGATAGGAATCTCGACGAGGCTTCCTTGCTAAAGCCTTTGCAGATGGCCTTCTATACCGAAGAATTTAGCCCGGAACCCTTGGCTCGCGTCACAGCATGGCTTCGCAGCTACTTGCGCCGTTTGGAACGTGAGGCTTTAGGGCCCGAAGCCCGCGTAGCACGGATGAATCGCAGTAATCCCAAATATGTTTTGAGAAATTATCTCGCTCAACAAGCCATCGAAGCCGCCGAACAAGGCGATCATTCGATCACGGAGCGTCTGCTTCGGGTGCTCAGCTTTCCTTATGATGAACAGCCTCTGCATGGGGATCTTGCACAGAAACGCCCAGATTGGGCGCGGGACAAGCCAGGTTGCTCCACACTTTCCTGCAGTTCATAGTTCTCAGGTCGAGGCGGTCTTTTGGCAATTCTCTCAGATAAGCCACCAGCCTCTCTTTGCTGCGAAATCTTTAGCCAAGAACGGCAGGCGATCATGAGGCTGGGATAGCTATGCTTGAAAACAGCCGCGAAGGCTGGCATGATTTTGGATGAACTGACTCTTCCCACAATCAGGGTGAGGCCTTAACTTATGATTATCAAACAGACTCAAAGATTTGCCGCTGGCGAAATCATCTGTGCAGAAGGGAGTCAAGGCAATTGTGCTTATATCGTGGAAAGCGGTCGAGTGGAAATTTTTGTTAGTTCTGGTTCCGAAAGGGTGACTCTCAGTATTTTGGGAGTTGGAGAGATATTCGGGGAAATGGCGGTGATCGACGGCTCACCTCGCTCGGCCTCGGCAGTTGCACTGGATCCCTGTGAGCTGATGTCAGTTTCCAGCGAAGCCATCTCGGAACGCATTAAAAACGCCGATCCGATCGTTCGCCTGCTGGTGGCCATGCTTCTGAAACGAATGCGAAAAACCAACGAAAGTACGAAGAAAAATCGAGCCGAAGATCAGCCTTTAGCCGTCACCGGTCTGGCCGATGAGGTGATCGACAAGATCAGGATCGAAGCCGAGCTGAAGCAGGCTTTGAATGCTGACGAATTTGCTCTTCACTATCAACCCGTGATGGATCTGGAAGCGATG
>JBGSRE010000593.1:0-4052 GCA_041737755.1 Oligoflexus sp. | reverse complement strand
TGCCCGAAAGAAGGTGGAAATTCGTTTTCAACGCCTTCTATCCAATGGAGTTTGGCAAGGAGGCTGATGGAGGGTGCCTGGATTCTTTGACACATTGAGCCGCAAGAGAGAGCCCGCTATAATTCTGCCAACTTCAACATCAACCCTGTTTACTTCAATGCGATCGGCGATGGGCTGGCGAATCGAAATCAAAGTTTCGAAAAGCGTGAGGACGACGTTGACCACCGACTGTCGGCCGATGTGCAGCATTTCTTTTTCGGTCTTGGTCGATCCAAAGGCGATGCGGATATTTTTCATAATCAGCGTACGGCGGATGCGAAGTGCATCGAAGGCGATGTACGCTATAAAATGCGCAAAACTTACCAGAATCCGATCCGGAAGCCGGCTCAGGCTTAAGGCCAAAGCGGTCAATACAGTTTCCAAGCTCAATTCCTTTAGTATGATTGAATGGCATTTCTAAGGCTTTATTACTTTTTTAGATTGTTTGTCTAGCGAAAAATCCCGTTCCAGGCAAAGGCGGACAAGGCACACGGGACCTATGCGGCTGACGCCAAAAGACTTCTGCCCCTAGTTTCGTTGAGAGTCCGTTCCTAGACGCTTTTTTTTCAATAGTCAGACTCATGAAATTGCTGTTTCCTAGCTTAATCGTTTTCCCGCAAGGAGTGAAAGTCATATGCTGAACCGCATTCTGATCGCTTGGATATTTTTCACAGGCGCTGCCGAGCTTTTGCAGGCGGGACCGGTGAATAGCCCTGCCTCCTTTCCCTTTGCCAAAGCTTCTTCGCGTGGGGATCGCCTGACCATTGGTGATCGGAAAGCTCTTGTTTACTGGCAGGAGCAGGCGGTCGACCGAGCCGCGGCTTTTCGGTGGCAGGGCAGTCCCGGTCGTGAACAGCGATTCACAGGTGGTTTGGCTGAAGCCAAAGATCGGCAGAACACTCTGCCGGCTGCAGTGGCCTGCAGTGATCAAGAGAGCTTTTTGTTTTTTCCAGAGCGAAGTCCGGAGGCTCCTGCGGGAATTTGGATAGATGCCGAACAGAAAACAGCCTTGGGACGTGCTGTTCGCCGCTGTGCCATGACGCGGCAAGGTCATTTCGCCGAATTTTTTCCGGATCAATCTATCGTGCGCCTTGATCGCCTTTGGACATTTGTCTTGCCGGCTTCATGGAAGAAAGCGGAGCTGGTCGCCACTGCGGACGAGTTTATCCTGATCCATAGCAATGGACAGGCCCTTACGCTCTTTCAAAACCCAGAGCGCTGGCAACTTTCGGCTTTATGGAAGCATCCTTTCCTTGGTTTTACCGAGGATACTCGATTCGAAGCCAATGAGCGCTTGATTCTTCAAGCAAGTCCCGACGGCAACGCTCTCGCGACGATTCAACGCCTTGCCGATGGATCGCTTGTGATCAATAAACAGCGACTGCCGGTCAATCCTTGTGACGTCGATCAGCCCTGTGGTCTTTCGCTGGCCCAGGATGACAGTTGGGTTCTCAGCGGTTATTGGGGGCACTATCTGGGCCGCGGCTTGCAATTTATGCGATTGAATATTCCGCTCTCTCTGCAGAAAGGCCGAGGTGCGGTGGCAATCGCCCACGCCGAAGAAGGGGGACGCTATATTTATTTGGGTTGGGATGATGGTGATCAGGGGGTCTTGCCACGCCTGCCTTTAGTCTCCATGCTGCGCCAAGTGTCGGCTGAACGCTGGATGATATGGCAAACGGCCACGACGTTGCCCGGTCTGGCCACGATCTCTTTGCCATTGGCAGCGGGGGAATCGGAAGCTCGCAGCGTCTTCATGAGTGTTTGGTCGGGTCCCCTGCCTGAGCCGATGCCTGCCTCGTGGTTAGCCTGGGAGCCGGCCTATGAGCTGGCATTCCAGCTGGATACCAGCCGAGCCGCGGCTGCTGACAATCGCTGGTGGTTGGATCGCTTGGCAGCGAAGCAAGCCTTTCAGGCGATTGACGAAGCTGGCATAAAAATATCAGCCGTTCATGTTGCCGTGATCGACAGTGGTATCGATACGAATCATCCTCTCCTGCAGGAGCAGTTGGATATCAAGCCAGGTGAAATTCCTGGCAATGGCAGGGACGATGATGGCAATGGCTTTGTCGATGATGTTTGGGGCTATGATTTTGTCGAAGAAGATGCCGTGCCCCAGGATCAATTTGGTCACGGGACTCATGTCGCGGGGCTGCTCGCGGCAAAACTTGCGGGCGACATCCGCAATGCTTCACCGAATCTGCGTTTGCAGGTGGTTCGGGCGCTCGATAAAAGTGGCAAGAGCAATAGTATTGATCTGGCTCGAGCACTTATCTATGCCGCCGATAACGCTGCCGAGATCGTCAATTGCAGTTGGGGCGGAGGAGCCGATACCCAGGCCTTGCGCGATGCCTTCGCGGTTTTGCAGACCCGAGGTATTTTAGTCTTTTCTTCTGCCGGCAATGATAAATTGGACACTGACACCAGTCCCTCCGTTCCCAAAAAATATGCCGGTGTGCGAGCGGTTGCCGCTCTTAGTGAAAACGATAGACTGGCAAGTTTCAGCAGTTATGGCCAAAATTCGGTGCGTTTTATGGCGCCAGGCGATGCTATCATCAGCACCGTCATCGGTGGAGGTCTGGGAGAAAAATCGGGCACCAGTATGGCCTCGCCGATTGCCGCTTCCAGCTTTGCCCTGGCTTGGGGCGTATATCGCTCGCTCTATCCAGAACTCAGCACCGCCCAGCAGATTGCGGCGGTGGATCAGATTCTTTGCGCCAGCGCCGACAGCCAGGGCGTTGAGAATCGATCGCAGTGTGGTCGAATTCGCCTTTTCGATGCGATACAAAAGATTCTCAAGTCTTCAAAGTAAGAGCGTGTAGGCAGGGTTGTTCGTCTCCCGACTGAAGGGATAATTAATCCTTTGCAGATCGGCTTCGAAATCCTGCCTTTGCTGGAGACCGACTTCAAAGGCGATCAGCACTCGTCCATAGTCGGCGCCATGCGATCGATAATGAAACAGAGAAATATTCCAGCGATCACTAACTACGGTTAAAAAATCAGACAGGGCATTCGGTCGTTCGGGGAAGACGAAACTATAAAGTTCCTCTTCGATCGCGGTCGGTGCTCGGCCGCCGACCATGTGACGAACATGCTCTTTGGCCAATTCATTTTCGGTGAGATCTTCAACTTTATAGTTCTGATCCTTCAGGCGCTGCAGAAGTCGCTCCTGATCGGCGAGATCCTGGACCGCAAGACCGAGGAAAATGTATGCTTCCGGTGTGCCGTTGGTTCGGTAATTGAATTCTGTGATAGCCTTTTCGGCTAAAACTTCCGTGCAAAATTGTTTCAAGGCTCCACTGCGTTCCATGAGGCGAATAGCCAAAAGGCATTCCCGTCCCGCGCCTGTCATGGCCCGTTCAGCCACAAACTGCAGCCGTTGAAAATTCATATTGGCACCAGAATTGATGGTGACAATATTTTTGCCACGGATTCCTGTGGCCTTGATATGGGCTTTAGCACCTGCCCACGATAAGGCTCCCGCCGGTTCCACGATGGTTCGCGTTTCACTGTAAATATCTTCGATCGCCGAACAGATCTCGTCGGTCGATACTTGAATATAGCCGTCGACATAGGTCTGCGAGATAGCAAAGGTATGCTTGCCCACCTGTTTGACCGCCACCCCATCGGCAAACACCCCAACTTTATTGAGGACGACCCGCTCATGAGCTTCAATGGATCGTGCCATGGCATCACTATCGCAGGGTTCCACGCCGTAGATTTTAACTTCCGGATGCAGTGTTTTCACGTAGATTGCAAGGCCTGCGAGCAGGCCGCCACCGCCAACCGGAACAAAGATACAGTCAATATTCGGACAAGCCTCGACGATCTCTTTGCCCACGGTGCCCTGTCCGGCAATGACCAGCAGATCATCGAAGGGATGAATCATCTCCGCTCCGGTTTCTTCCATAATTTTGAGACAGTGTTCAAAAGCCTGAGAATAGTGATCGCCGGCCAGAACGATTTGCGCACCAAAGCGAGCGACGGCTTTAATTTTAATATCCGGCGTGGTG
>JBGSRE010000486.1:0-3406 GCA_041737755.1 Oligoflexus sp. | reverse complement strand
CCGTCGATGTTCGTGATGTGGTCGATCTTCATCTTCGCGCCATGACCCATCCAGCGGCCAGGGGCGAACGTTTCCTGGCCGTCGCTGGCGACTTTGTTTCGATGCTCGATATCGCCAAAATACTGAAGAAAGGGATGGGGGCATCGGCGCGCCGTGTGCCGCTCTGGGAACTTCCCAATTGGCTGGTGCGACTGGCATCATTGCGTGATCCTGCAGTGAAACAAGTCATACCAGAATTGGGGAGCAAGAAAAATGCGAGCAATGAAAAAGCCAAAAGGCTGTTAGGCTGGAATCCACGTTCCAATGCTGAATCGATCCTTGCTACTGCGGAAAGTTTAGTCAAACTTGGGCTTTTGAAGGATACAAAAAGCGGGGGCTAAGTCTGTGAGCTCTGTTGCGGCTGCAAACTTTGGGCGAGAAAATGAGTTTCTGCATGCGGTCGATGAAAAAGAGTCATGAAGGCAGATACCATCTCCAAGCCTGTCTGCTGAAATTCCAAGGATTGTGAATGATCATCTTTGGTAATTAACAAAGCTCTAGTAGCTTGCATGCAGTAGAACCGATAGCCTGTGGAATCGGCATCGCTCTTGGTAATCTCACTGGCTTTTATCCAGAATCTGGCACGAAAGAGTACGATCTCTATGGCCAAGGGCTCATTTTAGCGACTCGATATGAAGGCCTGCGCAAGACTCTTTCTGAGGGAGAGCAGCACAGGAGCATCATTATTTTACAAGAAATTGTCTTTTCAGGTCTCCGTCCTGAGCTGAGAGAGAGCTTTGTAAAGGTCGATCTGCGAGAACGTGGGCTGCATGTGCGAGATGATCCCGCTGCGGCGAGTGTTTACTTCAAATATCTGGCAGCAGGTCACAAATTTAAACCGAAAATGGCATGAGTGTCGGTCATGGGCAGAGGAGTTAGGCTGCCAGCTCGTCATCTTTGTGCCTTCATGATGAGACGCCGAATCCCAACAAAACCATCAAGGCCTAGAGGTCAATCCGCAGCACTAAGGCTCGGATCAACCCCTCTTCATCCATACTTTATGCAAGAGTCTGATCAAGCCCAGTCACTTCCTGCTCTAAGGTGAGGATCGCTTAAAGATCCCAGAGAAAGCTTTCCAGGTCCAAGCGTTCCGCAGCTGTTAAGGCTTTGTAGGCCAGCACCGAATCCGTCGCCTCACCACCATGCCAGAGGATAGCTTCGGCTAAAGACTCAGCGCGTCCATCATGCAGAAGTTGCAAGGGATTGCCGTCCGCCACTCGCTGGGCATCGGTCCATAGGATGTTGACGTTGCCTGGAGCAAAAATATCTCGATGCGAGAGCGAGGCATGTTTGGCATTTTTTAGGCCCCACAGCGGCGCCGTTCGCCATTTTCTTGCCATTGGCGACGGATGATCGTCGGCAAGGAGAGGGCCCATATCATGCAGCAAAAGATCAGTGAAAGGCTGAATGGATTGAAAGGCCAGTTCAGGAAAAGGACTATCCCCAGTCTTCATGGATTTGACGTGACAGCTGCCGCAATTCAATTGATCAAAGATTTTTTCGCCTCTCAGGACATCGGGATGGGTGGGTCGCATGCGAGGAGGCACTCCCAGCAGTGAGAGATAGGCTTCCATATCCTGCAAAGCCCTATCCGGCAATAGGTCTTTGCCGGGTCGACAGGAATTGCCACAGTCCAGGCTCGTCTGCTTGCTGCTGAGAACTCCCATATCGTTGCGCAAAGCAGCGGCGATCTGATCGATCACAGTGCTTTTATCGGCTTTCCAACCAAAGCGGCCGATTTTACCCTGAATCTCCTGAAACTCGCCTCCTGATTGTGCGGCAAAGGCGCGAATGCTGGATTCTGGTATAGCAGCGAGCAAGCCAATGCCAATCATCGCCTGGGGACGTCTGGGTGAGAGGCCGAGATTATTCTGGGCCAAATCGCTTTCGACTTTGTAGATTGGTTTTTTCAAGAAGACCTGAGTACCGTCCTGCAAAGTCACGGGGAAAATCTCCCGGCGTTCCACTTTGAGCCGGCCTTCAAGGGCCGGACCTGATGTCTGAAGCTGTTGACCGAACGAAGCATGATCCGCACCAGTGCTGCGATCAAAGGTCTTCACAATCGTGTGATCGTTCGGTAACCCATCCTGTGGCCTTAGGCTACCGCCGTTATTGATGTGACAGCTGCTGCAGCTGCGCACATTGTAGGCCTCAGACGCAAATCCGCTGCGGGCCAGACGCATCTCTTCAAAAAAAGTGGTCGGCTTGTCGTCGGAGTCGTCCTGAATGTGCCGGCCATCCACAAAATCTGTATGAAAAAAGCTGCGTCCATCCATGAAGGCCTGTGCATGCTCTGGTAAAATATTCAAGGCCTGCTGCTGCAAGGCTTTCCAAGGCTCGGCGCGAACCGTTGGAATGGTGGTCCAGCCGCCGCTGAGACGCAGAGGGGAAGGCATGGCATTCGGCCCATCCAGACTATCAATCAGCAGGCCAGGCTCGCCAATTTTGATGCGGATAAATTCCGAATAGTAGGCGGAAATGCCATGAGGATTCGAGGCCTTTTGTTTCTGCCAGAGTTCAAAATTTTCATTCATGAAAAAACGAAACTCAAAAGTGAGCAGCTGACCAGGTTTCAGCAGATCGGGATGGACACGAAAAACTTCCGGACCGAGGACGGCTTCAAACACTCGAAAATCTCGGATATGATTCATGCGCATATTGATGTCGAACTTGCTGCGCATCACTTCCGATCCGGCGACCGGATCGCCCTTATAGATCGCGGAAAGGTCAGGTCCTCGGTTGGGAATAAAGTCCTGAGGCCATTCTGTAATCAAAGTAAAACGCAGCTTGTTTTCGCCGAGTGGGGTGAAATCTTCAAGTTTAAATCGCGCCAGTCTTCCTTCCCAATAGAAGGGATTATACTTGGAAAAATCCATATCATTTTCATGACGGCGGCGTGGTCGAATTTCGCCTTCTGTAATCGCCACTCCATCTAAAAACGAAGTATTGACCCGCGGACCAATGGCAGCATAATCGGCAAAATCAGCTTGGGATGCTTGCACAGCATCGTTGGCCTGAGCGATGGATCCATGCCATCCACTCAAACCGGCAAGGCAAAGGAGCAAGCCACCTCGTCTTAAGAATCTCATATCATACCCCCCTTAATTTAAGCAGTCGCCTGCAAGAGTTCAGGCGACGGAAACACCTTATAAGCTTGCAGCCATGAAATCACGGGCTGGACTTTCATGGCTATCTTCGTCGTACTCTTATCTCCGGCTGGAGTTACTTAGTCTCTGGCGCCTAAAGCGCCTGAGACTATCCTGAGGAGTGAAACGACGAAGGATCCCGGCGCTAAGTATCTGATAACACGAGATCCTTCGCTTCGCTCAGGATAGTCTCTGGGCGAAATTTTCAATTTCGCGCCAGC
>JBGSRE010000485.1:0-4045 GCA_041737755.1 Oligoflexus sp. | reverse complement strand
AATTCTGGCGCCGAGGACATCAAGGGCCGCAACGCAGGACTCTCTGGCCTGCTTATACTCGAAGAGATTGAGGCTGAATTCAACCTTTTTGGCATAAATATGGACTCGCCTTAAAGGGTCGCAATCGAAGAGCAGGAGTTTATCGTAAAGTTTAATCGCCTCGTGAATCTGATCCGAGATTGTTAGAACATCAGCCATCAGCTCGAGGGCATCGAACTTCTCTTGCACTGCCGTATCAGGCTGGGCTTCCAACGCTTCCAAAAGTGTTTGGAGGTACTCTTTGGCTCTATCATAGGCATAGACCCGCCTAGCAGCTTTGGCCGCTGTGATCAGAAATTGTCGAATCGAGCTGCTGAGATCTTGGCGTTGGCCAAGGCAAATATGGTAAGCCGCTTCAAAGAGCTCAGCGTCGTTGGTCTTTTTTTCTTCGTCTTCGATAGCAGACACGCACCATAAACCAAAATGATAGTGCAGCATTTTCTTTTCATCATCACCTAGCAGGGAATAGCAGGCGTCGTGAATTTTATCGTGAAAGAACGCGAAGCGCTCGAGATCGGGACTTAGGATGTTCTTTTGCAAAAGCTCTTGGTAGCTAAGTTCGATCGCTAGGTCAAGATCATCGACCAGAAGCTGCTCACTCACCAGCTGGCGTGAAGAGTTAAGAAGTGGAATCAAATGCTTCAGCACCGAGCGTTTCATGGAATGACCAGCTACACTGCTTATTCCGACCAGTGCCTGCTGCAAGGGATTGAGAGCGAGTATTCTGTCAGCGACGAGTCCGGCAACACCAGTCGATAGATCGGATTCGTGAGTCTTTTCTTTATGAAAGCGCCAGGTCTGAGTTTCGCTGTCGAGTGCGAAAATTTCGGTGTGGATAGCAGTTTTTAGGTACTCATAGACGTAAAACGGGTTGCCGGCGGTAAAACGATAGCAGGTGTCCTGAAGCATCTGTACTTCAGTTCCCTTTTCATCCAGGAGGTGTTCCACCAGAGTATCCGCTTCTGATCGAGTCAGAGGACCTAATTCGATGAGATTGAACTGACTTCGCAAAGCTAGCAGTGAGGGCACCAAGGGATGATCCTCACCGATCTCGTTGGAACGATAGGTTCCCATAAACATCGTTCCCTCAGCCTCTTGGCTGATGATTCGATTAGCCAACATGGCGAGAACTTGCAGACTTTGCCAATCAGCCCACTGCAAATCGTCTATAAGCAGAAGTTGGCCTTCCCCCTGGGCGGGCAGCAAACTTAAAAATTCTCCCAGTGTTTGATTAAAGAGTTGAAAGCCAAGTTCGCCTTGAGGAATGTTGCTCAGTTCAGTGAGCGGCAGAAATGGAGCATAGAAACTATAACGATCGGCAATGAGTTGAAGCCTTGGTCCTAGACGATCTTTCAACTTTTTTTGCCATTGAATCAGACATTCGACCGATATTCCTTTGAGGTAGTGACAATGCTCGACCAACAGCAATGTCACAGCACTCAAGGGCAAATTGCGTTCATACTCTGAAAACTTAACGAAACTAATTAGGCAGTGATTTTGCCGGGCACTGTGCAGAATCTCAAAAGCCAAGCGTGACTTGCCAGTCCCTGAAGGCCCTCCGATGAGAGCCATTTGCGATTCACCACTGAGAACGGAATCGAACAATAGGTGGAGGGTTTGCATTTCCTGGGTGCGCCCCACCATGGGGATTCGATAATTCAGTTCGCGCAGTTTGTCTTTGGTTCCCAGTGCAAAGGCTGGAATTTCCTGGCCCTGCTTGAGGGCTAAAAAGCATCGTTCGAAGTCTGCAGCCAAGCCGAAAGAAGAATGATAGCGATCCTTGGGATCTTTGCGGAGTAGTTTGCTTATAATGTCGCTTAAGACGATCGGAAAATCAGGGAAGATCTGGTGTAAAGGTTTTGGCACTTCGTAGAGGAGTCGATTGATCAGGTCGCGATTGTCGTCGCCAGTAAAGGGGGCTTGGCCTGAGGCCATTTCAAACAAAGTCGCTCCCAGCGAATAGAGGTCGCCACTGGCATTGCCTGCAAGCTTAACAAAGCCGGTTCGCTCGGGAGGGAGATAGGCGAGAGTTGTCAGATTTTGATTTCGATCGAGAAGATTGCCTTCTAAAAATCCTGCATGGCCGAAGTCGACGATGACTACTTCCAGCTTTTCCCTGTCGCGCAAACAAAGATTGTGGGGCTTGAGATCACCATGATAAAGATTGTTTTGGTGCAAGACCATAAGCGCGGAACTTATCTGCAGACCAATGTGCGCGACTTCCTTTGGAGAACATTTAGGACGGTCGGCCGGCACACTGCAGAGCCGATTCTCAAGCAATTGACAGAGATCGCCAAAGGGCAGATATTCTTCGAGTATAAAGGGCAATTTCATATCGAGTTCAACCAGCTCGATGCGGACAATTCCTGGATGATGGATCTTGCTGATGGCAGTGCTTTCTCTGTGAACCATTTCGATCGCTTCCACGCCGGAAGGTTGCAGACCTTTGGCTTGAACGCACTTGAGAGCCATCACTTGCCGCTGGCCGTCTTTGAGATAGGTGACACGATAGACATCACCAAGCCCACCACCGCCAAGCCGATCGATCACTTCGATTGATCCGTTTCGCAATTTTTGGCCAGCTTTAAGGAGTCCTACCATACATCTCACATTAAAAAGGGTATTGAGTCCCGGTTACTCTATCGGAGTATGCTGGAACTTTGTTGAATAGTGAGCGATTGAGGTTTTTGGTGCAGACGATAAATAAGTTGAGCTTCTGTTCTAATTGAGGGGGATAGAGGGAATATGTTTGATTCAGGAAATGACTGAGATGCGGCAGGAAGGGGGTGGATCTTCGGCCGTCAGCCCACTCTTCCTCGGCGTTTGAACCATTCCTCTACTTCGACGGCAAAGAACACGAGACTTGAAACTCCTAGGCAGAGATCAAACTCCGCAAGGCTCAAGGGTTCCGTCTTGAAAATGGCGTTGATACTTGGGATATGGAGAATGGCGTTTACGCTGTCCTTGCTGGTCCTGTAGGCGGACTTTCGTTTCACTTCCAAGAAGTTTTATGATCGAGGTAGCCCTAATTTTTCAATCTGGCTGTCTCTCGTAAAACTGACTAGCTCGTGATACACTTCCCAAAGCCATTCAACATATAGGAGGCCAAGCATGCGATGCCAAAGTCTATCGAGCGCGATGCTAGTCCTGACTCTGATTGCCTGCAATAAGAAAAGCCAAGACTTGAACAGTGCGGACCTACCTAACGATCGCGTTACTATTGATACAGCTGGAAAAGATGCTGCAGCTGCCGGGACTGGCGATGCCAGCGAGGTTCAGTCGTTTACTCTGAGCGCTTCCTGCACGGACAAGCAATTCTCGCTCCAAATTACTCAAGGCGCCGACGTTAAGAACCTTCGCTTGGATAAGCTCGAACAATGTGAAGCCTTGGTCAAAGTCCTAGATAAAATCACTTTGCCCAATGGCAAAACTGAGGAGACACTGAACGGTGGACCGAACATCAGTGCCAATTGCGTGGAAGGCAAATTCGATCTGAAGGCTAGCCAAGCGGAGAGCACCACGAGTACGGTTACCCTGTTCGGCCTGAATAGCCAGCTTTGCCGGGAGTTGCGCAATCTTGTCAACTCAGCTCAACTGTAAGTCAAACGTCTCTTCCAGATTGCTGATTGCGTTCTTCGGACTATACGTCGCCTCGTTATTGACAATATTGCCTGGGGGGACAATTTCAAAATACCGACGAACGTTGTCAGAGGCCAAAGCCCCCGAACAAAATCGATCGGGGTCGTCAAGAGTTCCATTGGACTTGAAGTAAACACCAAAACCAATGAAGCCAAACAGCCAGGGGGCAAAGCTACTTGGCGCTGCATAGCCAGCTCCCAGAACGGCGAAATCTGTGAAGTTGTAGTTAGTCTCTGGCGCCTAAAGCGCCAGAGACTATCCTGAGGAGTGAAACGACGAAGGATCTCGCCGATAAGTACCTGATTCCACGAGATCCTTCGCTTCGCTCAGGATAGTCCCTGCGCGAAATTTTCAATTTCGCGCCAGC
>JBGSRE010000481.1:0-3720 GCA_041737755.1 Oligoflexus sp. | reverse complement strand
TGCCCGACGTTCGCTTCGCTCACTGGGCAAGACGGATGTAGATGTTTCAGTGGCTATAATTCACCCGCTTTAATAAAAATCCAAAAAAACTTATTTAAACCTATAATTACAAGTATTTATACGAATTTCACGGGCTTTTTTTCGGGACTTTCGATAAGCGCTATCAAAATTGACCCATTACCTGTACCTCTTTCTGAAATCTTCTCCACAGTCTTAGAGGAAAACGGTTCGACGCTGCTTGACTGGAGATTCTGGATTGGATAGGAACGAGGCTCTTGGAAACCTATCGGGTCGGATTTGGCAATCTCTTCAACCCCAGACCAGGAATGGCGATGAAACGTATCAAGCAAGTGATCCTCGTTCGCAAAGACCTCAATATGCGCCGTGGGAAGGAAATAGCTCAAGGTTCCCATGCTGCCATGGACTTTATGATAGAGCCTCTGCGCCAGCATATTGCACAAAACCCACAAGCACCCTCGCAGCTTGAACTCACAGAAGAAGAGCGGCATTGGATCGTCTACGGTATGGCTAAGGTATGTCTGCGTGTGAACAGCGAAGAGGAGCTGATCGCGCATCATGAGCGGGCACTTGCAGCCGGATTAAAGAGTTACATCATTGAAGATAGTGGTCGCACAGAATTTCATGGTAAGCCGACACTGACGGCCTGTGCTATTGGTCCCGATGATGCTGAAAAAATTGATTCCATCACCGGCGATCTAGTTCTTTACTGAGTGCTGGGTGAATGTCTATCAAGGAAGCTCGAGCTGGGCTTGCTGGTCCCCCTCCCAAATTCCTCAAGGCACCAAGACGAGGAGGCTGGAATCCATCCCTGGTTAAAGCCCAGGGATGGTGGATCATCTGGGGAGCTTTCTTCTATTCAGAGCGTTCCAGACTGAGTTTGCGTTCGCCACGGTAGCGAAGATCTGGAGTGGGGCCAATGCCTTCTACGAATCTTTGGGAACGAACCGAGATATAGGTATTGCCAGTTTCCAGGTAGCTGTTCAAATGATTGAGGGTATTGCGTTCAAAGAACTTAAGCAGAGGCTGATCCACCAGATAGAAATGGGTCAGTGCTTCACAGACCACGGAATCCCAGCGATCCGCGTTGGCTTCAAAATCCTGAGCGCGGGCTACGCCTCGGCAGCCTTCTTTGCTGCAAGCTAAAGGAATATCCTCTTCCAGGTTCAAGAGACCATAATCATCTGTGATCTCTTCCCCCGGGGCGATATCGCGAATGGCTATTTCAAAGCCATATCCGGTTGTGATTGTATTGGGAAAGCAGCAGTGATTGACGTAACGACCATGATCCCAACTCAAAACGTAGTCGCCCTTAGCGTCAATATACGAATATTTTTTTACAATATCCGTATACGCTGGGTTCTTGAGCAAGGCTGCTTCGCGTTCGACAACGATCTCGAGCTGATCCCGCACGTAAAGAGCTGTGCCCTTGGGGATCAACTTGGTAGCAAAGACACCGTAACCGATTTCTTTGCTAACCCACTTTAACTTGGTGTCGGGGTGTATCATGAAAGCTCTCTCCCACGTTAAAAATGGTCATGGCTTTGGCTTGACCGCCAGATGACTCGAATCGGGTACAATTGCGTCAAGATCGGGAAGGTGGAACGTTACACAATGAAATGCCCCTCCATCTTTAATCAAATCGTCGGCTGTCAGGAAAACTGGTTTCATGCCCAGTCCCTGGTAAGCTTTTTGAACTTCTTCCTCATAGGAAGCGTAATACCGCTGGTCTGGGTAAGTGCCTCGAGTTGGATCGGGATTCTGGTATCTTGGAATGATCACTGTATCGTTTACTATCACAGAATTCACATAAGTAAAGAAGATATCATGAACGGGGAGGGGCATCGGCACCCGAATAACGCGGAAGCTTTTGCTCAAATCCTTGGCGATTCTATCCAATTCAGCTTTGATTTTTGGAATTTTGACTTTGTCATCCAGGTCTGCATCGGCAAGGAGCGCCATCGACCGGTCCTGAATTTCATTGATGAGCACGGTATCCTTGTTGATAAATTTCAAAAACATATCGACGTGCGGATGTGGGATTTGACTTACGATCTGAGTCTTTCGGCAACCCAGCGCTAACTGGAAAATTTCGGCGATATGCTCACTCAGCACAAAATCCATTTGGTCTTTGCGGGGGGTGGACTCGGGATCATCGGCAATCTCTTCAGAAACGACACAGGTTTCCCCGTTGCTCATGAAATTCCCACCGTCCATCACGATGGGTAGGTGCTCAACACTAGAGTTGATGGCCAGTGCGAATTGATGAATGGCGGCATCGTCGTAACTATTGCCATCGCGGTAGACGAAATCGACAAAAGTAGGAGTCGGTGGCAAAAAAGGATAGACCCGCAAAATAGGAACTGGAAAATAATCACGCAACCATGGACTCTCATGCTCGAGTGGAACCCGAGTGATTGCGGCCAACTCGTCGGCGCTAAAGGGCTTCGCTTTGTTGAAAAGCTCTTCCAATTGGTCTTTGAACGCAGCAGTCATGAAAATATAGACTTTAGCTTTAGCTTGGATGATCGTCCGGACCATTTCAATACCGGATTCCCGGAACAGAATCTGTTCGCTAATAGCGACCCCAAAAGTTGGCTCAAATTCAGCCACTGGCCTTGGGTGGATTGCTTTATCCACGAGCATGCGAGGAAGTTGGTCTTTTCGAGGAGCCAGGTTCTGAAAATACAGAACGGCAGCGATGGCGAGCAAGCAGGTTGCTGGCAGAAGGAGTTTCTTTTTCATCGTCAGTGATCGGCGTCCATATTTGGTCCTGTATCGGAGATAAGGCAACAAGGGTTCATGTTGCCCGATTCCTATTTAAATAGATACAGCTAACTATCAAGGAAGCGGCTGAGATTTTACCTTCAGGATGATCCTTCGGGCTTCATCGGACCGGCCTGGAAGATAGGGTTCACCGAGTGGTTCTGTCTCCCCTAGTCCCAATGCAAGTATGCGATTAGGATCGAGTCCGAACTCTTCTATAAGTACCTGCCGAACCGTCATGGCCCTTTGATAGGATTCAACTTGATTGGTCTGGCTGTCACCCTTGGGATCCGTGTGTCCTTCCACGAGCAAAAGCGAGGCATGGGCGTTCATGAGTACTCTGGCCTGCTCGATAAGAAGGGCCCGACCTTCAGCGGTCAACTCGAAGCTGTCTGGAAAATTTTTGGGGTCCACGAACAGGCGGTCGTAGGTAAGTACTTTGCTCGGGACAAGCCGAATGCTTTGACTGATTTTTATATCCTGAGGTTCAGCGCGATCGCCAACCATCAAGCCGGGAGCATCCGGAAAATAAATGCCCGAGTCCTTCGACCCGTCCTCGGTGACTTCGGCCAAAGTATAGAAATCTCGAACTTCCAGGGTTTTTAGAAGAGCTGTGGGAATCCGTTGACGGTCGCCATTCAGTCCATCTGAGGATGTTGGCCGACTGGTTTCCAGAATGGTTCCAGGCAGAATTCCATGCCGCTGTCCCCCAGCCAAAAGAGCAGTTAAGACTCTGCCCTTCTTCTGAATTTTCAACACTTCCAGCCCCGATGGAACTTCGTCCGAGAGGGCTGTGGGAGTCGTTAAAGCCGAGTAGGAAGCTGGCGCTGAAATCACCTTTGCAGCACTGGTTCCACCGTGGAACAGAATACCCTCTGCCATCAGTCGTGGACTTTGAAAGAAAAACAATGCCAGCAAAAGATGCAAAGCCTTTTG
>JBGSRE010000426.1:0-4593 GCA_041737755.1 Oligoflexus sp. | reverse complement strand
TAAATACTTATTCTTATCCCATCGTATTTATTCCCCTATTAGATTTCATTCAAGATACCACCAGAAACATCCGAAACTACACCCTAAGGGTAGCTATTATTATAGAGGAGAGAATCCATGGAACCATCAACAAGCCCGGATCAGAATCAATCGCAATCGGGTGGAATCTGGTTGGTTATTTCAATGGTGTTCATCTCTGGTCTAGCCGCAGGAATATTGATTCCTTCTGGGGTGAAATTGCTGAGTGCTTGGGGCAACAGTCCTAAAAAATCTATAGTTGAACGCCCTACAAAAGAGCTGGTGAAGACGTCTAGCAATCGAACTAGAAAAGTAGAGGAAAAAATATCTGTCGAAGCGACCAAAGAGAAAGCTCCTGAAGCCAAGGTCCTAGAGAAAAAAGCCATTGGCCAAGGGAACAAGTTAGCAGCTCGATCCTTTCCTAACGATAAACCGATAAAAAAGACCAGCGAAAAGCTTGCATCTTCACCGGCTAAAGACACCAAGATTGAGAAGAATTCTCGAACAAAAGTCGCGAAAAATGACAAGGCGATACTAACTGTTACTAAAAGCAGCGAGACCCCAGCCGTGATCAGCAAGCCAAGCTTGGCAGTAGAATCGAAAAGCAATATTGCTATGGCTGATCTGATCGAAGAAGTGCCATCGGCTTTGAATGCTCAGCAGGTTCATAAATTGATGCAAGCCAATACCTTGAAGCCTTCCGCTCCCGTAGCAAGACCTGTGGCTTTGGCCCCCGGTCAGGGCATGAATGCAATGGGCAATACCCTTGCACACTCTTCTGCTGCCTTGCCAATGCTAAAATCCGATCCTAAATTAGAGAGAAAAACTTATCCTGTATCCATCAATAATGCCAGTTTCTCGAAAGCTTCCCTTGGCAGTTGCAGCAAACGCTGCGCTCTTTTAGGAACAGATGCCAATGGATTTCCTATTAAAGCAATTATCGATGGACCGACTTTCGCATCGGCCTTGCAACAGCACAATGGAACGATCAATATTTCGGGACAACCCCGTATTGTGAAAAATCAGCAGGTTTTGATCGTAGAAAACATTACGTTCAACCTGATTCCCATACCGAAAGCGACCATCAAAACAGCTCGCATGCGAGCTCCTGCGATGGCCCCAACGCCTGTTGTTGATAGCAAAGGGTATGTTGAAATACCTGTCAACGACAGCGATGATCTCAAGCCTGGAACTGTGATCAAGAATCGAAAGCAGATTCCAAACGAAGGCTTGGATGAAATTCCTGTACCCTGAACTTTTTTAATCAATGTTTAGGATCCCCAGTTCCCTTTTGGGACTGGGGATCTTTTCATTTTTTTTGAATTTAAAATTGATCTCTCATTGCGGTTAAATTCACATAAATCTGGTTATGGTAAGTATAAACGATCCAATTGTATGTCAATATGAATGTAATTGGCTTTTGTTAGGCCGAATCGATCAGCCTGCCTCATGAAAATCTTAAGATTCAGCATTCTGACCCATGCTCCGGACTAGCGCTGCCCATGGGTTTGTATTATGTTGGCCCCGTAAGACTCACAAACATGCAAACAAACTCTGAATCGACGGCTTGGGGAGTTTATGCTGGCAGACCTAAAAGAACTTATTGACGCATGGCTCAAGGACCGGCCCACTCGGAACTTGTCTCTGCTTTCGCGACAGTCAGGCGTTCCCTATCCAACACTTCGGCGAGTTTATCAGCAGGAAAACGTTCCAACTTTGGAAACAGTCCTGGCACTTCTCAATGTCGTTGCTGCTAATGAAGCCGCAATGAGCTTTCTCAATAAACACTTCAGTGACATCGGTGCCTGGGTTGGTAAGATGGTGCATAGCTACGACGTGAGCATCACCAGCGGCGACTTCAACGAGGAACTGCGCGACCGGATCAGCTTTGCCATCATCACTCTCGCGAGTTCGGGTGGGACAACGATTGATATCGTGGGCAAAAAGTTCGGCGAATACGGACTGGTCAAACTCAAGCGACTGCTTGAAATTGAAGCCGTTTACGAAAAAGATGGTATCCTACGTTGTCGTTATGAAAATTTCTCTGTCTTGGATCCACGATTGATTCTCGAGCAGATCAAACACACGGTCGATCTCTTTGACATGAATCAGCTTGGAAATCCCGCGGTCTGCGCGCAACTGCACACAGATGGATTGGATTTGCAGGGTGTTGCAGAACTCCATAAACGCATTATGGAATTTGAAGAGGATCTCCGGCAAATTTTTAATCGCTACCGAGGACCCCATGTGGTGATGCTGAGCTACATCTCAAGCTTTCTTCAGAAAGGCAATCTCGAATGAAAAAACTCTTTGCAACTATGAGTTGGCTCGCCTTAATATCTGGTTCCATCAGCCAAGCCGGGCAGCATACCGGCGTGGGCGGTAATCCTACTCCACCACCCCCGGCTGACCCTAGTAAATCGATCCCTCCGCCTCTGGTTATGCCTAACTTTTCTGGGGGGGTCATTCCTGTGCTACCGGAAATGAAGTTGCCCTCTCCTAAAAAACCGAACGCCAGGGAAAAACAAGCCCCGGCGCCGGAACCAGACAGCGAACTTTGAATCGAGATGGGCCATCTACCGCAAGGATTTGGCCAGCGCTTGGCGATACTCCTGCAAACCGGCATAAACTGCCGGTTTATCCGTTTCCAGCAGCTTGATCTTGTCACTGGCAAGGATTGTCTGGCTCTCATCGGTAAATTTTTTCTGAATTCCCGAATCCAAACGCAGGCGGAAAGCCAAGGCCACCAGCTGTACTTCCGCCCATTTCACCTGAACTTCAGCCGCAGGATTCTTTTCATTATTGAATTCAGCCTGGGCTCCTTCCAATGTCTTTGCCATTAAATTTTCCATTTTGGCATCTGGTGCTAGCTTTTGCTCGCGCAGCAAAATCATGAGATTTTTTAAACTGACGAACACCGTATGGGCGAGGTATCCAAATTGCTCGCCATGGGTTTGGGTAAGTTGCAGAGCATCTTCGAAAATGATCAAAGCTTCCTTAGATTTTCCTGCTTGCAGCTGCCAGAGACCGAGATCTTGAGTCTCCTTAATACGCTGCGCACTCAAAGTCTCGACTTGGAAATGAAAAATTTTCGCCTGCTCGATCACCTTGGGAAAAAGACTCAGTCGCTGCTGTAGATAATTTACCTTATTGGTTATGGTAAGTTCTAGGCGAGCCAGCAAACCTAAGCTGATGAATTGAACTTTGACCGGCTCGTAGACGAGATTGGTGCCCTGACCTTGGCCAACCTTGTCCTGTTGCGCTAAACTTAAGGCTTTGCGCAGCGATTGCTCCGCATCGCTCCAGCGTTTTAATTTTGATAGAACATAGCCCTGGCTCAGGTAAAGCGGTGCCGTGGCTTTATCACCCAAGCCTTGCATCAGCAAGGAGTAGTATCCCGCAGAAGCTTCGTAGTTCTCGGCATTCCATGCATAGAAAGCCGCCTTCTCCTGAAACGGCAAAGGATTCTGCGGTTTGCTCGCCAAGGCCTCTTCTATAGCTTTTTGGGCATCCAAAGAGCGATAGCTGCGAAACATGGCCTTGGCTTCCAGCCACAGCACGGCCTGCTTCGCCTCAGCACTGGGGAAATTCAATTCCATACGCTTCGAGAAAAATTCCGCAGCCAGCGAGTAGTTGCGCAATTCATTGTGAAGCAAGCCAAGATTTTGCAGAGCTGCGGCCTTGATCCGATCATTGTTCCAAGCGGCATCAATAGCAAAGAGATAGGCCCGATGGCTTTTATCAGCCAAATCGCGATCGAAACTAAAATCTTTCTTGGCGATCTGCATCAGCCGGTGAAAGAGATAGCCCTGGAACAGATAGCGAGCCCCCACCCCAATATGATCGTCGCTCATGGACTCGATTCGTTTCGAAGCGTCCTGCAAGTCACCTTTGCTGGCCTTTTCCGGTTGATAGAGAATTTTGCGCAGGGTTTCCACAAACTCCCAGCTCTCGCCCCGAATCAATCCATCTCTCTGCATCGTCGTATAATTCGCGGTGAGTTCCACCCATGGAGCATCAGCAAAATTCAGCAGAGCATACTGATAGTGGGATTCCAGATCATCACTGGTGCGAATGCTATCCAGAAAGGCCCCTTGCGCCAGATCCCTTTCCTGAGTTTTACTGTGATAGAAGCGATAGGCGAGATCCAGACTATTTTGCCTTAAGGCTTCGATGGCAAAAGGATATTCCTTGGTATCTTTCTTTACATAACTGAGCCACAAACTCATAATGGTCGCCAGTTCCCGACTTTTTTTAGCCTCATAAAGAACGATCATGCCGCGATTAAAGAGCAGGCGCATCGCATAGTAGTTATCCTTCAAGCGCTTCACACGCTCGACAATGGCTCGCATTTCGGTGCGATTGGCTTCCTTCGTTTCAGCTTTCACCAAACGATAGAGCTGCTTCTCATGATCCAGCAAGTCATTGACCACGGGATCGTCGGCTATCAGCGCCTTTAATTTATCGATGCTGGCGCTAGGATCCGCCTCGGGTTTCAACTGAACAAGCCAGGCCGACAGATAAAAAAGGCGGGTCTCGGCCGAGAGTTCTCGATTCAGCAGGCGCTTTTGCAAA
>JBGSRE010000407.1:0-2507 GCA_041737755.1 Oligoflexus sp. | reverse complement strand
CTGGAGTGTAATCGAACGTTCCGACGATACATTGACGAGAACTAGCAAGAGGGAGCGTATCAGTCCTTCGAAATTCACCGGACGCCAGGCGCAGTGGAAAGTCTGAAGGTTTTCCTCTTGGCGCAGAATAAGTTCACTTGGTAAGCTTTCGAAGTTCAGCTCAAAGTTCAGTGCATCTTCGCCGAGCATCGACATAACTGCAGATTCCAACTGGCCTCTTTGGTCGGCGCTGAGCTGAGTCCTAGCGAAAAATAGTTGCATCGATTGCCATGAGACATCGCTGTCGCCCAGAATCGCTTCAGTTGATTTTGAGTGGAGGCCTCCCAGCTCAATATCACCATCTGCATTGGCTTGAATGAGGATAACGCCTTCCGGCAAGTTTTCGACCAGAGCAAGAAGAGCTCGATTTTTATGTTCAACCTTATTTTCGAGAATTTGGGCTTGAACCAACAGTTTTGCGTTGAGTGCTTCGATGTCATGGGTCTGCTGCTCGATTTGAGTAAAAGTCCTATCAAAGTTGAGCGACTGAAAGATAGAAGTTCCTAACGCAAAGGCTAAACCTGCGAAGCCTAATACGCTATAGAGGTTTTCCACTACCGAGAAAGATTTATAGATTTCTATGATACCTATTATGACGAATACCAACATTACGGGTAATACCATAAGGCTTCCTGGCCGTCGATTCATGTAGGCCTTGAACAAAATGAAGGACGCTAGGAAAAGCACTAAGAGACTAAAAATCTGCATCGGTCTAAGGTTATAGACCCCTGTCTCTATGTCAGTGAAAAGGATCCACAGACTTGATACGGAAAAGACGAAGACGACGATACGCTTGAACAGGATAGGTGTATCGATAGGGAATAGATGTCGCAACAGCATCACCCCCGTCGCCACCATGAGGTAATAGGCTATCACTCCGATTCGCCAGATCCAGGCTTCGTGAAGCCCACTTTCGAAGGCCCACTGAGCCGAGCCATGCGTCAAGAGACGAACGATAATGGTTAGAAAAAAGAGACCAAAATCCCGATAGAGGAGGAATTTACGGCGAAAGGTGAAGAGCCAAAGGTGATAGATTGCACAGAAGCCTAAGGAGCCAAACACACAGAAATCCCAGAACAAGAGGGAAAAGGTGATGGATTTCACCTCAGAGGCGCGACCAATCAGAAAAGATCGAATAAAGCCTCCAGGATGAACGAGCTTGGAGGAAATTTGTATGACAACTACAACCGTACTCTGATTGGGTACGAATTGAATTTGATTCGATTGGGGATGAGTCGCAAACAATCTTTGTTCGTTGGGGCCAAAGTGATGACGAATCACCGAGCGCCCATCTAACCAAGCTTGCATGTTACCCAGACCGCGTGGTAGCCAAATCGTCCAAGGTCTCCCCAACTCTGTTTCAGGGAATTCCAGAGTGATTTTGTAGGTCGCTTGACCGTGGGGACTCACCTGCAGATGATTTTGCGCAGTCCATGTACCGGGGAATTTTATATAGGAATGCCCATCATGAACCTGGTCAAAGTCCTTAGGAGCCACCAATTTTCCCCATATAAAGGCGGCCTCGCCTCGTACAGTGAGCACATCATGACTTTCCTCGGGAACCCAGACTCGACCTTCAATCATAGCAATCGGCTCTAATGCCAGGCTTTCGCCAGCATTGGTCCAGAGCAAGATCAAAATGAGTTGGAGAATCTTCGGCATTCACTCGTCACTTATGTTGAATGGGTATTGCTGAGGCCCTTGCCAAGCCATACCGTGTTCCTCCTCATACCCGCCTTCAAGCGTAGGTATAGGATTGCTCCTCGCTTTTCGTTGTTTTCGCGCCGAAGGCCCAAGCAAGAATTGTGGCGTGGAATATATATTGATAATATTAATAGGTTATGAAGACTATCTGACTAAAAAGTAAGGCTTGCTGGTCAGCATGAGGGGCGGTCCATCGAAAAGGCCAAGACCTTGAAAAACATTTGCTATTTGGGCTTTGCCAGGGTCTTGGTGGGAGCAGCGGTGACCTAGGATGCCCTTTTCCAGGATTGGACTTGATATCGATCCAAAAGCTTCTTCAAGGTGCCAGATTTCGCCATTTTTTGGATCCCTGCCGAAAACAGAGCAGCATATTCTTTGGCTTTTGGGTGCTTAGGAGAAAAGGCGAGGTAGACGGGGAAGCTACTATCAGTTTCCACCTGCTTAATTTGGTTCATTGATCCCATCCGTTCCGCTTCATAACGAAACACATTGCTGTTCTCGATCACGACATCAGCCCGTTTGGCGAGTAGCTAGTTTCTGGCGCTTAAGCGCCAGAAACTAGCTAGCGGATATTTTTTTCTAAGGGCCTTTCCCCTGTTGTTCGCTGCACGAGTTGGGCGTGTTTGCCGAGGAAAGTATCCAAGTTCTCGCCATAGGTATAGTCGGTGATCACGGCGATGCCTTTTTTTGCTTGAGCGAGCGACTGGGTATTCGTATAGGTCCAGCTGCTGTCCTTTAAGACAAAGAAGGAGTTATCGAGAACC
>JBGSRE010000400.1:0-2187 GCA_041737755.1 Oligoflexus sp. | reverse complement strand
GGCCCCGGTTTGCCGGTAGATCTGCAGCATGACCCCCTGCTGGCCTTTATAGAAGGCCTTGGATTTCACCCGCACCGAACTCTCTTCGGCACGTCCGAGGTCTTTGATTCGAATCGGAGTTTCTCCGCTGCCAAAGGCGACAACCTTACTGTTGATATCGGCTAGGGTATTGAACTG
Source organism: Oligoflexus sp. (assembly GCA_041737755.1). GTDB lineage: Bacteria > Bdellovibrionota_B > Oligoflexia > Oligoflexales > Oligoflexaceae > Oligoflexus. The sequence continues at coordinate 2,010 of JBGSRE010000400.1, read as the reverse complement.
ACCGAAGGAACGCAGGGCGATTTCCTGGGAACCCAAACTTAAACTTCCAGCCGGTACATTGGCTCCCGTGCCTTGCAGGGCCGAGGCCACCTGCAAGAGCGGCAATCGATAGAGATCGATCTTTCGCGGATCAATCACGACATCAATTTGCCTTTTCTGGCCACCGACGATATCAATCCTGCCCACTTTGGGAATCCTCGCCAAAGCTGGTTTCAGATTCTGTTCGGCCCAGCTGGTGAGCTGAATTCGATTCATTTCGCTGGAACTTAAAAAGACTGTTATGACAGGCTGATTGGATGGATTGAAACGCTCCACGATCGGCGCTTCTGCTTCCCGCGGAAAGCTGTTGCGGGCGAGCGAGACTCGATCGCGTACTCTTTGTTCGACGGCATCCAGATTCATTCCCGTTCGAAATTCCACCCACACAAGCGACAAGGAATCCTGGCTGATGGCGCTAACTTTTTTAAGACCTTCGACGGTGGAGAGTTCATCTTCCAAGTATTTGGAAATCGACATTTCAATTTCTTTGGGTCCCGCACCAGGGTAAATCGTCGAGATCGAAATAAAGGGCACATCTGTTTCCGGGAACAGACTGACGGGTAATTTTCTCTGGCTGACGAGGCCCGCAAAGAAAATCAGCAGCACCAAACAGGTAATAAAGATCGGCCGATCGACGGCAAGTTTAGGGATATTCATGATCGGGCCTCAAAGATTTTCAATTGGGTGATCAACTCCAGCCGAGCACCTTGGACTTGAAGCAGTTGGTCTTTGGCCTCGAATAATTCCTGTTCGGCCTGAATCAAGTCAAAGGTAGAAGCCCGACCCCGACCCTGTCGATCCCGTTCGAAATTCAAGCGCTGCTGGCGCGCTTCGATCAAGCGACGTAGAATGCGGCCCTGCTCGTTCAGGCCCTGGACTTGCGATAGAATCACATCCGCATCGCGTTTTGAATCCAGCCGATTGCGCTCCACTTCAGCTTCCTTAGCCTGAGCCCTTGCCAGAAGTCCCCGGTCCACCTTGTCTTTGCCACTGCCGCCCAAAGGCATGGAAAACTGCAAAGACACGGCCAGAGTCGAGCAGTCTGCAGGTGGCTCACAACGCGAGGTATCATCATCATCTGCCAGCTTTCGATAGAGGGCATACTGAGCTTTCAAACTCAGGTCGGGACGAATCGTTTCTCGGCTGAGGGATAGCTGCGATTTTTCGGCCAAGAGATACTGCTCTCGCGCCTGCAAATCACCTCGTGCGGACACACTCTTAGGAGTGACTATCAGCGATTCCAACTGATTCAATCTTTGGGTACTGACCATGCCTAACGATTCTTTGTTTTCCATCAAGCTAGCCAACTGCTGGGTCAGGGAACGGACTTCCAATTCCTTTTGGGTTTGGCCAAGCTTTCGCGCTTCGAAAGCAACCTGAGCCTGAGCGAGGTGCACGGGTTCTAGGAGCCGATCGCGAACCTGCCTCTGTACCCAGTCGACTAATTTGCGACCCTGTGCCACCAGCTCGATCTGCACATTCAAACTCTCCTGGGCCTGGGCTAGCCGGATATAGAGTTTTTGGGCGTCAACCATGTGCAAGGTTTTCTCAAAACTTGCCATGGCTCGATCGCCGGCTGAAGCTGCAATGAGTGCGCTTTGTCGTAACTGAACTTCACGGCCAAGACCGTTTTTCAAGAAAGGCATTTCAAGCCCGAAGCGCAGACCTTGCCTTTGGATTTCCAAGGAAGGATCCATCATACCGATGGCGCCATCGATAGACTGACGATCCTGCACGAGATAGACTTCACTCTTAAGCCCAAAATCCCATTGCCTTCGGACGCCTAGTTTATATTCATCTTGAGCTCGCTCTATGCCATTGAAAGTTGGGGTGAGGATGGGACTTTTGTCCACGGCGTGAGTGGCTTCAGCAAAGGCTTCCGTGCTGGTGTGGTGCTGTGCATGACCGGCCTGGGTTTCTGCTGGGGATTCCCGGCTGCGTTTGGCTTTTAAACTGCTGTTCTGGGTCGAC
>JBGSRE010000396.1:0-1950 GCA_041737755.1 Oligoflexus sp. | reverse complement strand
ACTGATGCTGAAAATCTGACTAAATGGGATGCCTTCTTCTATTTTTTGCTCCAGTATTTCTTCGCAGGATTTGGTAAAGCCACTCTTTATTTGCAAATCCTTGCCAATGAGAAGAAAGCCAGATTTGACATGATCGAGAATCATGCGAATGGTAGCCGTGCGCTCTTGAACCTTTTTTTCCAAGTCACTGTTGAGCAGCCGTATCTCACCTTCGGCCTCTTCCAATTTGGTAAAGGCCTGAGAAAATCGCTTGGATAGGATGATGGATTGCAGGAGGATAAAGCCAAAAAGTGTCACATGGGAAAGAGTGGGAGTCTCAAGAATCCCGTGGCTCTTCAGAATATCATTGAGTGCTCCAGCGATGATGATGAAAAATCCAGTCACAAACAAGAGGGAGCCGTCAGCCTTTTGCATCACTGCACGGTAAAGGCTATAAATATAGGCAATGGCCGAGGAGAGGATGAGGACTTGAAAGGGGATACGGCAGAAATCGATGGCCCGAAAAGGGGTGAGGATGATGATCGTGCCAAAAACAAGGGAGCCTGCCAAGACTATACGCCACAGCAAAAGCGGCACATTTTTTGGGTAGAGGAGAAAGGTATAGTAGCCCAAGAAAATCGCTGAAAGCGGAAATGCAAAGACTTCAAGGCGATAGAAAAAGGGCGTATAAGGCGTGTCCGTCAGTAGGAAAATAAGCTGTCCCTCGGAACGTAATGCTGTGGCGACACTCATACTCAGGCAAAAGAGGGCAAAGAAGGCCGATTCAAGTCCCTTTCGTCTTAGCAAATACAAGGCGAAGTGGTAAAAACTCATAATAAGAATCGCACTGAGTGTAAAAACATCGCGCAGCATTGCGTGCCACTTGTTGCGGTCAATATTCAAGCGAGGACCAATTTTCAAGTTTGAGTAAGGGCCCAGCTTGGCGAAACTGTGGCTGGAGTTTTGAATAACGAGATCCAAGCTGTTCACCCCAGGATCAATGCTCAGGCTATGAAGCGCGTGCTGAGGACGTTCGTCTTTCGCCTGGGAACTGACGACTCCATTCTGGAAAACTTCAATACCGTTAAGCCAGGCGCGGCTGGCACCTTTTATCTCTGGTACAAAAATCGCAAATGGTTCTTTATGATCCGGTAGTTCTATACGTAAGCGAAAGGTCCCGAAAGCATGGGTATTGCTTTGGCCATTCAGGAGTGAATGACGAGGATCCAGATTAAAATAGGGGAGGAGTTCGGAAGGCGCGCGGCTTTGACTAGCAAACTCTTCGGGTGTGATCAGCTCACCCCAGTACACTTGCCAATTTTCCCTTATGGTATGAAAGCTCTGCTTGGCAAAGGACTGCTGCCGAAGATCCAGAGTGGCAATGGACGGATCTGGCCCGCTGAGAGCAGCAGCAATCGGCCCACCCCATCCGAGGCAAGCTAATAAAACAGTAAAAGATACCAGCAAGATACGCATGCACTATTCCAATGACAAAGCCAAGCTTGCCAAACAGTGTTCCCTGCTTCCCAGTCATCGGAAAAACCCCCAAATAAATGAGGCTATTAAGTGAAAATACCCGACTGGATGAAAGTTATCGCCAGCAGTGACTGATGGCTGAGGCGATGCGAGTCATGAGCCAAGCTCAAGAGAATGAGCGACAGATTCAACCGCAACTGCTTGTGCCGAATTTAGCTTTGATGATTTATACCCCAAATCAATCGATTCATGATCAAAATTTCTGAAAAGTACTTTTGCCGTTGATGCTCGATATCAGAAAACTCTTCTGGTAGGGCAGCAATCACTCGGGGCGAAGGCATGCATTCTCGCCAATAGCCGATGCCGTAGGCATAGAATCGGCGTAAACTTTGCTGACAAAAGCTTTCGTCCCAATGAGCATAGCTTCTGGCAATAAGTGTCGATGTTCTTTCCGTCTCTTGCCGCATCTTCAAGCGAGAAGCCCTCAGATATTCT
>JBGSRE010000349.1:0-4779 GCA_041737755.1 Oligoflexus sp. | reverse complement strand
GTCTCTAGGCCTGCATTGAAAATTTTAAAATACGGACGGAAATAGCTTAATTTCTGAGAGTGAAGATTTGGCGAGCGGTATAATAGGCCTGTATGGCTGCACAGCAAGGCCGAGTCGACTCCCAAAGGCCAGCCTTGATGTCATGCCTGCTCCGCGCTGGACAATCCACGCGGAACAAGACATTATGACATTATCATGTCGCAGAAGGAATACGGCTCCATTAAGGAAGCCACGGCCTATCGAAAGATCGAAGTCCTGGCCATAGGACAAGGCCGGTTCAAATAGCTGAGCTCTATGAAGCGAAGCCTGAGAGGGAAAGGAGGCCCCATGCCATTTCAAAATTTCATGACCGAGTCTGGCTTTAAAGTACTCGCCATGGCCCGACTCGGATCCTGTGAGTATAGCATCTGTCTTTATCTCCTGAATTGTGCCGTATCTGGCATGCACGAATTGATCACGACCGAAAAGGAATTCGCTTCGCTGATCGGGACGGAAGACGATGTGCTGCGAGATGCGATGCAGAATCTCATCGATCGCAACATCGTCAATGTGAAAGTCCATGATTCGGCGCAGCCCAAGGGTCGGCAGTCGCTGCGGATCGGCCTGCAGTATAACATTCATCTCTGGCAACTTAACTTTGACAAGGGTGTCACCAGCCATGACGCGGTGCTGTTTCCTTTCAAACGTGAAAGCAATGTCCGCTACCTTCATGATCGCGATCAAAGCGACATTACACCCACGATCAAGCACCCTCTGCCGACCTGGAAGAGGATACTGGAAGCCTTTCTGGAAGGCCGCGATAATGTCAGCGACCAGGAAGTGCTGAATGCCGAGCGCGATGCCAAGATCCTGGTCGATACCCACCCAGTGGATCAGGTCTTGATTGTGACTCGCCATTTCGGAACTCGGATCCCAACTTTAAGTCTGCTGGCCAGCGCTTGGCATCACTACCAAACCTTGTTTGAAGAAGAGACGGAAAAAGTCGATATCTCCGAAGCCAGACATAAACACATCGAACTCGATCATCGCCTCCGGGATTCGGTCGAGATTCACCTCCAGCAAAAACATGAGATGAAGTTGAATGAAGAAGAAGTTGGCATTTTGGAAATGCTCTTCAATCATCGTCATCCTCGTCGCCAGTTGTTTTGGGCTTACCAATCGCGGGGGCGGTATCCCAATCTTTCAGATTTTTTTAGCCACAATAGCTTCCTTATGTTGCCTGTCACATCATCGGGCACCATATTTAAGAAAAAGCCCCATCAGGATTAAGCTTTTCGGGTTGCGGTGTGATCCATGCACTGACTCTAGGAAGGAGCCGTCATGCGTTTCTGCGCTCTATTGATCGTTTCAACAGCGCTGGTATCCGCTTGCAAAACCACGCAGAAAAGTCAAAGTTCACAGAACTCTCAGACGGCAGAACCTTCGATGGGAAAAGTTGAAACGGAAGACCAGTTGCCCGCTTGCGATGACATCACTCTGGGTCGGGTCTATTGGGTCCGAAATCTCAATCGACAGATGTCTTGTGTCGAGGGAGGACTTTGGGAACCGCACCAACTGGAAATAGATAACAAAACAGAATCCACCTTTGAACCGCGCGGCATTCGTTAAGAACTCTTCTCCAGTTGATCGACTTTCAATGCTGTCTTCAAGGATCCCAAATTCATTCCGAGTGCCATGATTGATAATGGCAAGTGGCTGGCACCGGCACTCTTTGGCCACAACCAAAAGATTTGGCGTGATGTGCTCAGCCAATGCCTAAGCACGACATCTCGAGCTCACATTCAATGCTATACTTTTGTCGATTGATGAGGGGCTGTTGACGATTTGTTCCGTCTGATGACTTTGGCATTGCCTTATCTCTTGCCTTAGCCTTTGGCGTGATCGTGATCATCGCCAAACAAGCCTTGCCATAAGACTTAAGGCGAAGTAACGGGGCGAAGTTCACGATCACGCCAAAGGCAAGGTTTAGGCATACGAATACGGTTACGTTAGCGTTTTTCGGCCTAAGGCAGCTTACTTAACGAATCGTCAACAGTCCCTATGCTTCGGCCGTAAAAAAACTCTACTTGGTAGGACAGGCTCCTGTTTCGCACTCAAAAGAATCCCTAATATCCGACTCATCTGTCAACTGATGCAGATCCATCGACACAATAGGTCGCGTGCGCTGTCGATAGGCCTCGTAATCCTCTCGCGAAATCGCTTCATAGGGAGCCTGCAAAAAACCATGCTCCTGATGAAGCAAGAACGAAACAGATTTCAAACTGTGGCGGTAATTGTTCCGGAGCCAGGCTTGGATGCTCGGCAATTCTGCTTTTCTATAGTATACCGTACAGCTGATCGCATTATCACTCCAATCGCTTTGCAATGCTTTCACAGATTCCAACTGATCGATAGCGCTAAGCTGATGGGCTAGGATCGTTCCCTCAGGAAAACTGCAAGGAAAAGCCACCACCATCGTGTCCGGGTCTTCGCTGCCATCAAAGTTCCTTTGCCGCTCCATGTCATAGCCATGCTCCTGGCACAAAGCGATCAAGGGACTATTGGCTGCCACTCGTATCCGACGCAAAAAATATTGACTGAAGCCGGGATGCACGCCTGGAGTGACACCAGCCAGCAGACTCAAAGTTCCGGAAGGCTTACAGGTTGTCAGTTTGATCGACTGTGGCCAGCCCATCTTGGCCGAATACTGCACGTCAAAGGCTCGCAATTCGGTGTAGACGGAGGACAGCCAGCTCTTCTGCTCCGCCGTGGCCTGCAGGTAGCCCGTGATACCAATTCCCATCCGCATATTCCGGTGCACGACCTCTTCCGTATCCGCATGATGACAGGGAAGTGCCAGAGAATGCTTGACGATCCGATAGAGTGCAAGGGTCACATCCCGCAGCTCTTCTCGACGGGCGATATTTGGCAGAAAGATTTCCGCCAGAGCACAGGTTTCCTTGTTCTCTAGGGCCTGTTCTCCACAAGGATTATAGCCCTGCACACGAGGATCAGGATAAGCCGTTTCACCCAAACGGCCGATTTCTCGCGACAGCTGCAGATTGATCAGACCGTAAGGCTCCCCCTTGCCTCGATAGCCTTCCCAAAACTCCTCGGGCAAGGCGGTGATCTCATCACAGATTACCGAGTTATTGGACATAGAACGCCAGTTGGGAAGGGGCCCCAAATCCCAGCGTTTGGCCTGCAAAAATTCTTGATCATCGGCATCGCCCAGAGCAATCTGGGCCGAGCGTCGCACATTGCCCGACACCACAATGGATCCAATGATGTTCATAATATCGAGACAATCGATGGGTCGCAGTTTTTGTCCCACGCGCTGATTGATTCGCTCATTGATGGCATGAATGCCTTGCACCAGCTCTTCAGGACCTGATGCGACACCGCCAAAGCTTCTGATTGGTGCTCCCTTGGGCCGAATACAATGAACGGAATAACTGAAAGACTGGCCCGTCACAAAATGGGCTTCAAGAGTCCTGTGCAAAAGTTCGACCCAACCCTCGCGATTGTCAGGCACGATAAAATCAGCATCTTTGGAATCATGTCGATGAATGGCAATGGCCAGAGGTGCAGGCAATTGATCAACGTTTTTGCGTTGGATATTATAACCCACGCCACTGCCAAGCATCAGCGCGTCAAAAGTCCAAGTAAAGGGCCGGATAGGCTCATCAACGACGACAAACGCACAGTTCTGTAGGCTAAATAATCCCAGCCGATCGACCGTATGACTGCCGAGCTGCCAAAGAAATCGTCCCGCCAGCGACGCCTTCAATTTAAGGAAATAGAATCGAAGTTGATTTTTTTCGGTAAGAGTCAATGGAACATGCAGTTGATCCACGCAAGCGGAAATGACTCGTTCAACAGTATCGGAAAATTCTTCCGTGGCTAATTGAGAATGATGATCATTGATTCTTCGTGCATAGGTTCTTTTAAAGGTAATGTAGCCCAAGGGGCCCCATGGCGTTTGAACAGGTGAAGGTTGATGCATAATCGGTCCTGCCTTTCACTATTTCCGATATCATAGGAGAGAAAAACAATTCCTTCTAGTTGATAAAAAAAAAGCAGCTGCTTCATGCTCTTTAATCTTTCCTCCTTGTCACTCACCCATAGCTCGCTCATTGGCCACCGGGCTCCTTGCCTCAGTGAGCTTTCAACAGGCCTTCGCCGTGAGCCTGGCACATGAGACGTGGAATATACCTCCCCTTGCATCGAAGCACTTCCAGCACTATGATCAGGCTCCAGTTTTAACTCGGAGAAATGACTATGTATAGGCAACGCTTCACTATGCTTTTCTTGTTCACTTGGATGGGGATTGGTCTGGCCAATCCTCTCTCAGCAGGGGTCATCCATGATTCTGCTCAACTCCTCCTCACCAATGGCAGGATCTATACCGGCGATTCAGCTCAGCCTCCGTATGAAGCAATGGCGATCCGAGATGGCAAAGTCGTTGCGGGCGGCAGTTCGCAGGACCTTAAAAAGTGGCAGGCGGCCTCGACCAAAGTCATCGATCTTAAGGGCAAATCAGTGTACCCAGGCTTTCATGAAGGCCATGGGCATCTCTTAGGTCTGGGGCGTATGCTTATAGAACTTAATTTGGTGGGTTTGACATCGCTCGAAACCGTGCAGAAGAAAATTGCGGCTGAGATGGCCAAGACAGCCAAGGGAGAGTGGATCCGCGGCCGCGGCTGGGATCAAAATCTTTGGCCACGTAAAGAATTTCCGACCAAGCAGGATCTTGACTCGCTCGGTGCGGATCGTCCCGTGATCCTTTCCAGGGTCGAT
>JBGSRE010000330.1:0-5209 GCA_041737755.1 Oligoflexus sp. | reverse complement strand
CAGACTATTGAAGTTTGAATTCCGACAGGTGCCCGACGCGCGATGCGCTGGGCATGACGGAACGTTTGGCAGACTATTGAAGCTTGAATTCCGACAGGTGCCCGACGCGCGAAGCGCTGGGCATGACGGAACGTTCGGCATCCGATTGAAGTTTTAATTCCGACAGATGCCCGACGCGCGAAGCGCTGGGCATGACGGAAATTTTGGCAGCCCATGGCGGATGCCACGTCATCCCAAGCCGATGCAATCGGCGTATGGGATCTGCTCGAACGATGCGATTATCAGAATTAAAAAAGAGTCCCTTGCGGAACCCTTCATGTGCTTTTTGTTTTCTTTTCGTTTAAGAACGTTGGTTCATAGGAACATAAGCACGAACCGTAGCTCCCGTATAGATCTGCCGAGGGCGACCGATCTTCGTCGCAGGTGACTCATTCATTTCTTTCCACTGAGCCAGCCAACCAGGCAAACGACCCAAAGCAAACATCACCGTGAACATGTTGGTGGGAATGTTCAGGGCTTTGTAGATAATGCCAGAGTAAAAGTCGACGTTAGGATAGAGCTTTCTTTCGACAAAATACGAATCCTTGAGCGCCTCTTCTTCCAAACCTTTGGCAATATCAAGCAGCGGATCCTGAATTTTCAATTTGGTCAGAATTGTATCGCAAGCTTTTTTGATAATCTTCGCCCGTGGATCAAAGTTCTTGTACACACGATGACCGAAACCCATCAGTCGGAAGTTATCATTCTTGTCCTTGGCTTTCAGAATAAACTTCTTATAGCCACCGCCATCGGCCTGAATCTCTTGCAGCATTTCAATCACAGCCTGGTTAGCACCACCATGCAAAGGACCCCACAGAGCGTTCACGCCCGAGGAGATCGCTGCATAAACATTGGCTTGCGAAGAACCAACCAATCGAACTGTAGAAGTCGAACAGTTTTGTTCATGATCAGCATGCAGAATCAATAGAATGTTCAAGGCCTTAGCCACTTCAGGATCGGGATTCTGGCCGTACATTTGGGCCATAAAATCGGTGCAATATTCAGCCGTTGGTTTGGCATCGATCAAGGGCTGACCTTTGCTTGAACGGTAGCTGAATGCCGCAAAGTTTTTCACTTGAGCCATGGTCTGCGCGATTACGTTTTCCACTTGATCTGGTTTGAGCTCTGGTTCCAAATACTCAGGATAATAAGCCGACATCGCTGAAAGTACCGAAGCTAGCACACCCATGGGGTGAGCGGTCTTCGGAAAGTGCTGAATCAACTCTTTCAATTCAGGCTTGGTCGCCGAAAAGCTACTCAGCTTGTCGTTGAACCACTTCAATCGAGAAGCATTAGGAAGTTCGCCGTAGACCAACAAGTAGGCAACTTCCACAAAAGTCGACTTTTCCGCCAGCTCTTCGATAGGATAGCCGCGATAACGCAGAATTCCGGTCTCACCGTCCAAAAAGGTAATGGCAGAAACGCAGGATGCCGTGTTCATAAACCCGTTGTCCAGGGTGACAAGACCCGTGTCCTGACGAAGCTTATTGATATCAAGGGCTAATTCGCCTTCACTACCTTCCAATACCGGGAGCTCGAGAGTCTTACCGTTGTAGTTGAGTCCAGCCGTGTTCTTGGTCATAGGTAAATTTCTCGCTACTGTCATGGTATTCTCTCCGATTCGAGTCGCAAATGGCCTGAATAACTTCCGGCCTTTTGGGTATCGGCAACAGAGGAATAGAATTAAATGAATATCGAGTCCCGCAATGTACCGCTGGCTAACAGGGGCTGGCCGTCTAGTCCGCTCCAGGTTGCCTTGCCTAAGCAGAGGCCCCCCGTGCAGTGGGTATGGTCCGGCCCAATTCAGTCAGCGGTCTTATATACCGCAGGGTCGATCACCTTTATAGGGATAAGGGAATTTCTTTCTGATAGCGCCTCAGCCAAGCTGCGCTATCTACAAACCCTTCCAGTTCCAGCTCCCTCTCCATTTCCTTGAGGCGGAATTCATAAATTCCTGAATCTTGGAAAAAACTCAGATCGAGAAGGGCGTTTTGATAGTCGCGTAGCTGCAAAGCAATCTTGAGACGATGCAAACGATTTTGCGAATTTTGCGGATCGAGTTCCACCAATCTATTGAGGTAGAAATATCGTTCCTGGACCTGCTCCGCATTCTGGATTGCACCTTCAAGTCGGTATAACACAGACCACCGAGAAGTGCCAATCCATGCACCCAAGGCCAACGCGACAAGCAGCAAGACTGTAGCAATTCGACCCTGCTTCCTTCGCATGGGCACAAGCCGATTAGGAATGAGCCGCATCCAAATGTAGGCAAACGTGACTCCAAAAGTCAAACCACCGATGTGCGCAGCATTATCAATCTGCGGTATCATAAATCCAAATAAAATATTCGCAATAACCATTCCTGTATAAGCGCCTGCTTTGGGTCGATTTCCGGTCAACTCATGGATACGGGACTGCACCACCCGCTCCAAATAAAAGCCGAACCCAAGCAGGCCAAACAGCGCTCCGGACGCACCCACGCTGACGGTTAAGCTACGCAGAGCACTGCCAATGCTCCCCATGAGCCCCGATCCAAGATAAAGCAATAGAAAAAGCTTAGAACCGAGCTGGAACTCCATCTGATATGAGATCACATAAAGCGCCCAATTATTGAAGGCAAAGTGAATAAAACCGCTATGAATGAACATGGGGGTGATAAGTCGCCAGAGCTCGCCCTTGGCAAGCAGCATGCTATCCTTGGCGCCGAGTTCAATGAGCACATTCAAGTCGCTAGAAAGTAGCCCAAAATCTCGAGATTTCCAGCAGGTGATAAGAAACATTATGGTATTGACCAGAATAATTCGACCGGTCCAGGTTTTTAGAAAAAACGCCGGACCTCGCGGTTGGGGAACAACCGGGATCAGAGGTGCTGGACTTTGGAAGGCTTCTTCCGGTCTGTGATACACATCGCCAACTTATAAGATAAGGTAATCAGCCTGAGGAGCGTGCATTTCAAGCCAGCGAGCTCCACGGAATTCCTGAGGAACGTGTTGACTGGATAGTAGCCATATAGGCACTGTTCCCTGGCCAGAAGGCAGGAATAGCAGTACTTGAGTCACTTCCAGTTCAGAACCTCTGTCACGAATCACTTCTGCCGATAGACGAAGAACCTGCCCCTCTTGCATAGCAAGGTGGAGATGGTCACTTCGTAAAACCAGATAGTCATGTTTACCTGTTTTGGGTTCACTTTCAAATTTTATTCGAAAGTCCTTTTCTCCCAAATGCTCAATGCTAACGATGCGAAATTGTCCACCAATTCTTTCCACTTTCGCTATCGGATCAGCTCTCAAAACTTGCCCCAAAAGGGGGAAGCTCATAAAAAACAAGGCCAGGACAGATCGGAACATAAAACTCAGCATTTTGAGTCCCCTTGCTGTATGAGTCGTTTCAAGCTTCCTCTGCGCATTTTAGCAGGCTGCCATCCAGAATCCATGTAGAAAGATTCTTAATCTCATCATGCAGAGAACGATCCATGTCCATCGCAGGAGATTGCGAACGCACGGCATCATAAATTTTTTGCAGGCGTCGATTTGGTTTCAGCGGAGCCAAAAGATCGATTCCCTGGCAAGCACTCAGAAGTTCAATCGATAGGATGTTCGCTATATTGCGCAAAATTCTCCGCGCTTTCAAAACGGCGATGGGACCCATGCTAACATGATCTTCTTTGTCTGCCGAAGTCGGAATACTATCCACTGAAGCCGGATGGGCGAGTACTTTGTTTTCGGAAACCAAAGAAGCAGCGACCACATGTGGAATCATATATCCGCTGTTCAATCCGCTTTCGCGAGTCAAAAAAGCTGGTAGGCCGCTCAGATTCGGATTTGTTAATTTCTCCGTTCGGCGCTCGGAAATACTGCCTATTTCAGCCATGGCAATCGCCAGGAAGTCCATCGCGAGCGCGATAGGCTGCCCATGGAAATTTCCACCACTGAGAATTTCGCCTGTCTCAAAACAAAGTGGATTGTCCGTCACACTATTCAGTTCGGTGTTCACCTGCTTTTCAACGAATGTCAGTGTATCATAAGTCGCCCCATGTACCTGGGGCACACAACGGAAACTGTAGGGATCCTGAACACGGGAGCAATCCGCGTGACTTTCAACAATAGGATCGTGTTCCTGGAAGAACGCGCGGACGCGTTCGGCGCTATGCTGCTGGCCCGCATGCGGACGAATTTCATGAATGCGAGGATCGAAGGCTTTCAAGGTGCCTCGCAGAGCATCCAAACTCAAGGCAGCGATGATGTCCGCGGACTGCGTAAGAATCTTGGCCTCTTCCAAAGCAAGACTCGCCTCGACGGTCATAAACTGAGTGCCGTTGATCAGGGAAAGACCTTCTTTCGGGCCTAATTTCACTGGCTTCACTCCAGCTTTTTTCAAAGCTTCGGCGGCGGGCATGACGGAACCTTGATAAAGAACACGACCTTCTCCGATGAGTCCCAAAGCCAGATGAGCCAAGGGAGCCAAGTCGCCAGAAGCACCGACACTCCCTTGTGATGGCACCATCGGCAGAATATCGTGCTGCAAAAATTCTAGAATGGTGTCCAAACACGCTTCTGATACCCCCGAATAGCCCAGGCTGAAGGTATGCGCACGGAGGAAGAGTAAACCACGAACGACCTCTGGCTCAACGTAGTCACCTACCCCGCAGGCATGGGAACGGACCAGATTATCTTGCAACTGACTGAGCTTACTATTTTCAATACGAACATCCGAAAGATAGCCGAATCCGGTGTTTATTCCGTAGTAGGTTTCCCCAGAATCCAGCGCATTCTGCACCAATTGGCGATAGCGTTTGACTCGATCGCGGCTTACTTGCGGCAGATGGAATTGAAGTGGGCCTTGAACAACCTGATGAAAAAGAATAGCCGTCGTCAAACGATCCTGACCCAATTGAAAACTCATGCTTCTCCTCGTAGAATCCGCACTGCTTGCTTGCGATCGGGTGCCCCATAGAAAAAGGTGCCAGCCACTAGCAGATTGGCTCCTGCATTGACCACGGATTCCACAGTCTCAGTATTAATTCCGCCATCAACCTGAATAAACACATCATCGACTCGACGGATGGCTTCCAGCATCTTACGCAGGACACGAATCCGGTCGACGCTTTCTGGAATAAAGCTCTGGCCACCAAAGCCAGGGTTTACCGACATGATATTGACCAGATCTACGT
>JBGSRE010000294.1:0-20159 GCA_041737755.1 Oligoflexus sp. | reverse complement strand
CCCAGCTCAGGCGAGGGGCCGAGGCGCCTCCAGCGCCGGCCTCCTAGAAATCGACCAAACTCAAGTGTCAGAAGCCATAAAATTCCTTTGTTTATATCTCAACACCTAGATTGACCGACCCAATATTCGATGCTACAAGAGAAACATGGTGAAAATGACGAGAAGATGATTATGTCAAACGGCTGCCGTGGATATCGACTACGGAGGCGTAGCTTGGTCTGAGCTGCATTGCAACATGTCGTACTCTGGGAGGGTGCCTTGCATGAAAAAGGATATGGCGGTCAAATACCCCCATTCAGCAAATCTCTTCCAATTCTGTCGCAAGATCCTCGACCATAAGTTTGGAGGCATTCGGGTCATCGATCAGGATGTCGGTCAAATTCTTGGTTTCGATCCGGCGGACTGCAGTCATTGGAAAAAGGGCAAAAAGAATATTCGCTCTATCCAAGCGATGAAGTCCATTGCCAAGCACCTGGGCGTCGACGAACGACTCGTGGTGGATGTGGCTTCGGGGGAGATGACGGAATGGGAAGCATTCTATGAATATACGGGTTACGGGGACTTCGCTCCGGATCCTAAAGTTCTCGATATGGCGAAGAAAGAATTCTATCGTCGCAATGCCAACAACTGGGGCAAGGATAAGGAGCAGGATTTCAAAAAGCAATTTGAAATCAATGAACCGGAAATCAATCGCCTCGTCCGCTCGATCCATGAAACGATCAACTTTCATGAAGCTCCCCTCTATCTTCCAGAAATTGTCGCGGCATTTCCTGATCTGTCTATGCGTGCTGGTGACAAAAGCCCAGAAAAGAATGAGGATCCGATTGCGGTCCTGGAACCTGAAAAAGGTAAAGTGCTGATTGAATATCCGATGGATGTTAAGATGCGGCCCTATATTCGCTATCGGATTGCCAAAGCAATGGCTGGCTACTTCCTCAAAGTCAATCAGCTGAATCCTGCCACGGATAGCGTGGAACATTCTGCTTATATCGCCGAGGTCCAAACCAACCTCTTCGCGGCCAAACTTTTGACTCCAGCCTATTTGATCCGTAAAGAGTTAGCCAATCTCGATGCTGCCAAAGATATCGTTGCCCAACTTGCCGATGTCTTTTGGATGTCAAAAACCTTCATGAATGGCCGACTAAAAGAGATTCTCGAAAAGAACGCAGAGATATAAGCTGATTGTGGACACTGGGTTTTCTGGTGTCTATTTCTTGATCAGTTGGAG
The DNA here is from genome assembly GCA_041737755.1 of Oligoflexus sp. GTDB lineage: Bacteria > Bdellovibrionota_B > Oligoflexia > Oligoflexales > Oligoflexaceae > Oligoflexus. The sequence continues at coordinate 18,931 of JBGSRE010000294.1, read as the reverse complement.
GGAGAAGAAGATGCGGGTCTATTTCCTGCGCCTTACCATATCTATAGCTCTTGGTTCATTTGTTCATCCCCTTTGGGCCCAACAATCGCCACCCCCTACTCCTGCAGCTCATACTGCCACCAAACAGCTGGAACAAAATTCGCCTCCATCTGCTGGCTCCCGACTCCTCTTACCTCCTAAAGAAACTGTACCCATGCCTGTTGAGGCAGTCAAAGCTCCGGTGGTGCCGCCGGCCAATGTCAATCCTCAAAGCCGTCTTAAGGCCGCGCCTCTGGCAACGGCAAATCGTGGCAGCTTGCAAAAGTTTGCTGACAATCTAGCCATACTCCTGCTGAGTTTGGGGGCCTATAACGATCCCACTTCTGATCAGAAGAATAGAATTGTTATAGCGCTCAATAAGCTTAAGGTTCTGGCCCCTGAAGTCCAGCCGCAGATTTTGAGCCATGCCACCGATCCGGTCATGCGCTTTCTTTCCTGGGATATGCCCAAACAATTTCTGCGTATTGAAGCCGCCGTCAATGCCGGAACTTACAATTATGCCCGCTATCTCCTGCGCCAGACGACCCAATTCAGCGTCGGCCTTCATTCGACGAATGGCCCCAAAAATCCGAATATTTTACAGTTTCCTGAGCCTCCGAACAACATGAGCGAGCTGGAGAAGGCCGAATACTACGCTGCCATCAAACGCTACGAAGAAGCCATGCTTGCCTATGAACGCGTGCTGGGTGACAAGCAATTCAAAATTCGCCGACCGGAGCTCTGGCTCAAAGCTGTCGAAAATCTTATGGCCATCACAATCCGCATTCGCAAGAACGCTCATATTACTTTGGAAATGTCCAGCGCATTGCTGGAAGAAGGCGGCTATACCAATTCGCAAAAGGAAATGCTGCAGGCTTGGCGAAATTCAGCGAAGGTCTGGACTGCGGAAGAAATCAATCAAAAATTTTCCGGTGCAGACTTGCTCACCAAAGCCCAGCAAATAATTGAAAAGGGCAATCAACTGACTGTCAAAGGTGAGAATTTTGGCAGCATTGAATACATGCGAGCGATTGCACTCTTATCCGATCTGGCCCAGAGCAACGAACCCGACGCCTTGAAATCTCGCAGTTTTCTGCTGGCTGGTAAAACCAGTGAAAAATTACGCAATGTTTTTCTTTGGATGTATTCCGATGCCTACTATGAGGCTTGCATCCGGGCCCATCCCCATTCAGCGGAATCTCGCGAGTGCATCAAGCTGCTGGAAACTTTTCAGGCTCAGCAGAAGGATGTGATTTTGGATCGAGACAAACTCAAGACGCTGGTGGAACTGGCGAAATAGCATTTTATGCGGCGACTCTTGCGTGATGAGAGCCCATCAAGCTGCCTGTTAGCGAGGCTTGGGAAAATGCGGATAGTCCACCCGGAGAGGAACTTCGATCCATATCAGCCGGAGACGGAGTCAAAAACTGAGGAGCCTTGGATCGACGAACCATCAATTATCTCCTTTTGATCAATAGTCCCACTTGAGTTCATCGATCTTCAGTTCATCATTTTTTTCGACTAAAACATAGGACTCATGGACTTTTTTCTTCTTCTCAAAATCACTCACAAGTGCCAGTTTCACGGTAGACACACCATTGATACTTTCGCTTCGATAGGTGCTGGTCGAGGAGTTTTCTCGAAGCCCCAAATCCTGCTGGGCTTGCTGAGCCAGTTGCTTCACCAATTCAATTTTCGTCTCATCCCAGGTCGTCCATTTTTCTCGGCACACTTCCGGGCTTTCTTGCATCAGACAAACATTGAACTTCGCCGGGATTTCACTGCCTTTATTAAGCTTGTGAATAAAGCTAAACGAATTGCCATCACCAAAGATCATGGCCAAGATAGCGGCAACTCCGGCCAACACCAGAACAATACCCAGGACCAAAATCACGCCGACCCCGATAAATACAAAAAAAACGGCGAGAAGTATCAGGACAATGGCTGTTACAAAGAAGCTCATCCGTGTTCCTATCGTGAAGGACCAGACGGTCCCGTGGCTCTGTCAGGGTAATTTTTCGGCTCAGCTCCTACAAGAAATTTCGGCCTCAGCTCAGGCGAGGCCGATACTTCGAAAAAAAACCCCATACCAGAAGGTATGGGGCGCTAAGCCTAAGACACTCGCTCCTCTAAGGAGACGGGAAAACTTCAGCCTGCAGGGCCTGGAGGGCCTTGGGGACCGGTTTCACCGCGCGGTCCGCGAGGACCTGGATCACCCTGATCACCTTTGGGACCGACTGGCCCTTCAGGTCCTGTCAGACCAATATCTCCCTTGGGACCTTGCGGGCCGAAGGCGCCTGTATCGCCTTTATCGCCCTTGGAACCCTGAGGACCCATTTCACCACGAGGACCTTGTGGCCCCATCATACCGGTATCACCTTTGTCACCCTTGGGACCTTGAAGGCCGAGTTCGCCTCTTGGACCCACGGGACCGGTTAAACCGATATCGCCTTTGATACCCTGCGGACCGAGGGGACCGATCTCCCCACGTGGACCTTGCGGACCCATGGGACCCGTCGATCCTTGTGGACCCATAGGCCCGATATCACCTCGATCGCCTTTTTCGCCGCGATCACCCTTTGCACCTTGAGGTCCCGTTTCCCCACGCGGACCAAAATCACCGCGATCGCCTTTATCGCCCTTGTCACCCTTGAGACCGATAGGACCTTGAGGACCGATGGAACCAGTTGGCCCCACATTGCCCTTCTCACCTTGAAGACCTTTCGGTCCAGCTGGCCCTACTTCACCCTTGGATCCCATTGGTCCTTGCAATCCAACACGCCCGTAGTGAAACGGCGCATAGAAAGGCACGACTTGTTCTTCTGCAGAATTTTTTAAATGAAAGAGCATCGTCCCGGCCGGACGAGCTAGCAATTCTTTGGGCAGCTTCACTTGCTTGCCTAAGGTCGTCATAAAATTACAGTCATTGTTCATGACTACGCGACGACCTTCCGGTCCCCACAAAACTTTTTTACTGGTCTTGTCGAGTATGGAAATGTCGAACCAGTTGAGCATGTGGCAGACATCTGTTTTGCGGGCGCAGTAGCAATCCGCTTCGACATAAACATAGGCTGCATCATCGTATTCATTGGGCGGCTCGGGAGGCGCAGGAGGCGTATTCTGCCCCGGATTGTCGTTTTGTCCTGGCTGATTCTGTCCGGGTTTTTCATCGTCTTTGTCCCCTGCATCTGCTTTTCCATCTGGTGCAGCATTCCCAGAGCCATCTGCGGCAACCGGAGAACTTGCTTCAGCATCGGCTGAAGTTTTTGACTCTGGGTTGGCATTTTGTCCCTGGACCACAACCGGTGTTGTCTTCCGTTTGACTTCTTCCTGCGTACCACAGCTCAAAAGCAGCAGTGCGAAGGCAAAAGCCGGCCACACGCACGAAAAGTGCGTTTTCACTGGATGTCTCATTGGTCCCTCTTCTCTAATGAACTTAGGTTTGCATCGGTCCCGCAACACGATCGGCTGCAGAGGCAGGAACTTGAGAATACAAAAAAAACTGCCGTCTATTCGGGATCATGCGAAGATTTTTTGGCAAGAAGGAGGGGTCCCACTTGGGGTATTGCCAAGGCATTTTAAAGGGAAACTCGCCGCGCTGACTGGCGAATTCCCCATTTCAAGCGAGGTTATGGTAAGAAATAATCAAAGTTTGAAAGGCTTGCCCGTTGGAATCGAGATCCACTGCTCCGAACTCATCTCGCGCAACTTATAGTTCGGAAAGCGAGTAAGAAATCGTTCGGCGTCCACTTCCTGCTTCCTGCAGGCATCGACTTTATAAATTTTGGAGTAGTAGGATAGGTAGGAGCCATTCAAGCCCTTGCAGGCTTCATCGAGAGGCAGCACATCGATGTTTTTCTCGGTCACTAGCATCTTTCTGTATTCGTCATTCAAAGAGGACTTAAATTCCGTCCCAAGGGGCAGCGCGAGAAACTCCTCTTCTGGGAGTTCTAGAATATCCTTACGACTCTTCTGCTGCTTCGCACTGTGATCGGCATAGGTATCCCAATCAGGAAACGGTCTTTTTTTACAGGCTTCCACAAAAAAAACATCCGACGCACGAGAAATAACATAGCGTCCCTCGATTCTCGCGCAGTCCGGTTTTCTACCCTTCGGAGTCGAACCGAACGCCGGTCCTTCAGGAATCTTGGCGATCGTAATATTCTCGATAGAGATGATACGAAGGCCTCTGAGAATTGGATTCTGCCCATCATCATCGGAAAGCACTTCACGCCTTTTGCAGTTTTCTACTTTAAAGATGCGATCGTAATAGGCAATGAATTGACCTTCAAATTTGCGGCATTCGCTTTTGACTTCGGCATCCGTAAAGACCCGCTTTTTATGCAATTTAGGCGGCGCCAAAGCATTGGGATCCAAGGGCTGTTCGATGCCAGGAGCCGCACCCGGAGCTGCAGCTCCGCCTGGAGGCGTTGTATTGACTCTTCCAGCAGCAGGTTGGGCAAGGTCGGCCGTTGACACTATCATCTGGGGCAGTGCCAGCAAAGTATGGAACGCAAGGCTGATGCCCACGGTGAAAAATGCGGCCTGCTGAGGCAGAAATCTCATGTGAAGTCCTCTCTGGTCAGGTCTTCTCCAGGGGTGCCTTTGAGGCAGACTCTGGGGGGAGTGACCAATTTCGTGACAGCCGTCGCCCTCTTGGGCTTTCAAACCATTTAAAAGCCTGAAGGAATCCTTGGCAACATCTTTGCACATCCGCCTGTGAGGCATATCCTTGCCCTGCTGAGTTGTGCATGCTGCTGTGGAGTTGAAAATTATGGATAAGCTACTGAACTTTATGGACTTTGCCTGTATTGACCCGAAAATGTACTGGCGCATTCCCACCCTAGACGGTTCTCACATTTTTGAAATCCAGTGGCGACGGGATGATAAGTTGCGCTGGCGCCTGCGCAAAGTTGGGGAACTCCTTTGGGAACTCAGCTCCGAAAAAAGTCTTATTCCACAAATGGCCCGATTAGGGATTGATACCGAGCTTTTTGAAATGAAACTTAAGTCCAGCCTCCTCCAGCAGGTTGCCTATGCGGATCGAGTGGTTCGCGATGCTCGAACCATCATGGGCGTGGAAGCTGTCGAACAAGCCATTGCCGACCAGCGTTCGTTTATGGTTCAGCTGGAAGAAGCTATTTCTCAACTGACGAAGATGCCCTCCCTCCAAAAGCCTAAACTTCGAGTGATTAGAGAAGGCGAAGACAGCGCCCAAGTTTAGTTCCTCCAGCCACTCGCCGATTCCAGCCAGCTTCTTCCCCTGGCGACGACTGGCTTGGCACCTTGATTCCCAATCCATCCCAGGCTAAAGTGAAGGACCGGAATTCCGTTAGGGAGGTCTTAAAATCAATGCTGAGAAAACAGTTCATGGGTGCCCTGCTCTTAAGCACAAGCCCGTTTCTTCTTGCCTCATGTTCTACGCTCTTTAAAAAAGATGAAGCCCCTCAGGCCCATGAGATGGCCAAAGCCCCCAAAGTAAGTCACGAATCAATTGTTCCCGGCAGCAAAGTCAAAGCCGGGGGCCAGGACTTGCCTTTGTACACAGGGACTTTGAAGATTGGTGATGCCTTTCCAAGCAAAGCCGCCACCCTTGGTTTCAAATTCAACAATCGCGTGACCGTGGTGAATTTGGTGCCCTCGATTGATACCTCGGTCTGCGATCAACAGGCGCATCTGCTCGGCGAAAGCAAAAATCTTTCACCAAAAGTTGATCGCGTGCTCATTAGTCGGGATCTGCCTATGGCACAAAAGCGTTTTGCCAGCGCAGCCAAGCTGGAAAACATCACTTACTATTCGGACTACAAAGACGGCAGCTTCGGTAAACAGAATGGTTTGATGATCAAGGGACCGGAACTGCTCACCCGCGGTGTTATTGTGCTCGATAGTAAGGGCATTGTTCGCTTCATGCATCTCGTGTCCAATCTGGGCGAAATGCCAGATATGGAAAAATCGTTCCAGTTCGCCAATCAGCTAGCAGAACAGAAATAGGAAGGCAAGGTATGGCGGGTTCCCCTTTCCAAGGTCTGCCATCGATCAATAATCTCGTGCCTAAGATGGAAACTTGGACTGCCGATATGCATGCTCGGGCTTCGGCGGTTCTCATGCTGTTTATTCCGGGCGATGATCCTCTGGCACCAGCTCGCATCGTCTTCACCCGACGCTCCACTCAGGTTCGAACGCACAAGGGGCAGATCGGATTTCCTGGAGGAAGACGGGAAGAAACGGATGCCAATCCAGTGGTCACTGCCTTAAGAGAATGCCAGGAGGAAATCGGCCTAGCTGCCGATCAAGTCGAGCTGATTGGTTGCCTGCCCCCTTTGCCTGGCTTGGATCGACGATCGATCGTTCCCGTCATAGGCATGAGTCGCGTCCAACTCTCGGCTTTTGAAGCCAGCCCTGATGAAGTTGCCGAACTCTTTGCCCTGCCCTGGCCAATGTTTACATCATTTGCTATGCAGAACCTTCGCTTCAATGTTTTTGGTCGCTGGCGAGAAACACCCTATTTTCCAGCTGCGGGCTATCACGTCTGGGGACTTACCGCGTGGATTTTGAAGCAAGCGGAACTTCGAGCCGAAGCGTAAGAATTGTCAAAATTACCGACAGAGTCACCAGGAATCTTCTCCCTGCCAAAGTTCGGAAATTCCCCTTCACCAATACTTTCGAATAGTTACTAATTCTCAATCGAACGGCAAAGGCCTTGCACTCAGTCGAGTGTTGCTTCCTGTTGCCTGTTTCCTTTTGGAGGTTTTGATTTTATGAAGCGCACTTTATTAGCCTGTTTAGTATCCCTCAATTTCCTTGCCGCCTGTGGTCAAGCCAATAAAGAAGAAGTCCAAGGAGCAGCCGCTCTATCGGACCCCAACGCCTTGAGCGATGAAGAGATTGCTACTCTCGAACGAGAAGCCGCTACTTTGGAAAAGCAGCTCGCTGTCTTGAAATCCCAAGCGAATGACACCAGAAAAGAAAATTCGTTTTTTGCTAGCGTGAAGACCATCAACGGAACCAATTATTCCAGCAACCGGTTTTCCAATATGCTGGCCGATGAGGAATTGCCTAATCTTGGTGACAATACCAAGACCGAAGGTGGAACGACAACCACCACGACCGACAAGGATGGCGGCAAAACAACCACCACCCCAACGACGACCGATAGCGGCAAATCCACTGATTTGCCCAAGAATCCAGATTCAGGTAAAACGAACTGCGAAAAGAGCAAGGTAAAAGCTGATATCATTAAAGCCATTATCGCTGCCGTGAAGAACCATGATAGTACGAAAGTGAAAGAGCTGATCAAAGACTTGTTGAAAGAGATTGATAGTAAAATCGGTGACTGCGAAAAGAAAATAAAAGTCTGCAAAGATAAAATTTCTAAAGCTAAGGCTCATCGCAATAAAGGCAAAGATAATTCTAACGGTAAAAATGATTCTAACGGTAAAGATGGCCAAACCTCTACCAACGAACCGACCCAAAACCCTGGTAGCACGGGCAATGGCAAAGGCTAATTTTTATGGGCTGTTGAGGATTCCTTAAGTAAGCAGCCTTAAGCCGAAAGACGTAAACGTACTCGTATGCCTAGACCTTGCCTTTGGCGTGATCGTGATCTTCGCCCCGTTACTTCGCCTTAAGTCTTATGGCAAAGCTTCTTTGGCGATGATCACGATCACGCCAAAGGCTAAGGCAAGAGACACGAAAATGCCAAAGTCATCAAACGGAACAAAACGTCAACAACCCCTAATGACTTCATTCCTTTTTTGAAAGCCGAGAACTACGAGAAAAGTCGGTCCTCTATCAGGTCATGACTTTTCTCACTCCCGTTTATCCTGATGGCAGCCGCTGTCAGCACTTCAGGAGCAGCTAGGCACCGAAAAGCTGCACGCCTAGCTCCTAAAGACGATCTCGCAATTTTGCCCCTAGAACTTCCGTACCCGGCTTGCCAAGAAGTGCGAAGAGATTTTTCTTATAGGCTTCCACCCCCGGCTGATCAAAGGGATTAACACCCAGCATAGCGCCGCTCACAGCACAGCCTACTTCGAAAAAAGCGAAAAGAGCCCCGATACCGTACTCACTGAGTTCCGGTACAGTCAAACTGAGGCAAGGGACACCCCCATCATAATGGGCCATCATTGTACCCTGCATGGCGGCTTTGTTCACTTCAGCAAGGTGACGACCTTCCAAATAACCCAACTGATCGAGTTTACTCGCCTGCGCTGGAACGCGAATCCGTTGCTCGACACCACTGCGTCGTGGAACGTCCTGTTCAAAGCTCAAGAAGGTTTCCATAATATTGCGAACGCCATCCTGAACATACTGTCCAAGCGAATGTAAATCGGTTGTATAGGTTAGCCCGGCTGGAAACAAACCCTTGCCTTCCTTGCCTTCGGATTCACCATAAAGCTGCTTCCACCATTCGATCAAATAACTCAGCTTGGGATTATTACTGGCCAAGATCTCAATCCGCTTGTCTTGCTTATAGGCCGCGTTCCGAGCTGCTGCATACTGCAAAGCGGGATGCTGCTCGCCCTCGCTAGCCAACTCGTTGAAGATCAAGTCGGCACCTTCCATAAAAGCTTTGGTGTCCAGATGCAAAAGGGCCAGAGGAACAAGACCCACAGCCGTAAGAACGCTGAATCGTCCACCGATATCATCTGGAATGACAAAACTCGCATAGCCTTCCTGCTCAGCGACCTGACGCAGAGCACCTTCTTTAGCATCCGTCGTGCAGATAATCCTTTGGGCAGCTTCGACTTTACCAAAGCGCTTTTCCATATACTCACGCACAATCCGAAAGACCACGGCGGGTTCGGTCGTCGTTCCACTCTTACTGATCACATTGACAATCGGCAACTTTTTATCCAGCAGTTCCATCGTCTCGATCAGTTGGGTTTCGGATACGTGATGTCCAGCAAAAGCAATCATCGGACGATGATCCCTCAGAGCCGACTGATGGCTATGAAGAAGAGCTTCGGTTACGGCTCGGGTACCTAAATAGGATCCACCGATGCCAATGACCAACACCAAATCGTAAGTTACATCCAAGTCTTCGACAAATTGCCGAATGGCCTGTTCTTGTTGAAAGCCGCGAGTCTTTGGATAATTGTACCAGCCGGTCCACTCTGATCCCGAGCAGGTTTTTTCATTCAGCTTTTCCAGCTGCTCGCGTGCCGAACCCAGCAGGGATTGTGTTTGCTTTTCAAGGGCATCCCCCAGGAATCGATTGCTTAGCTTCAGATAGCTCATGGTTCATTCTCCACTTTCTCGGACAAAAACGATTCATCTTCGACCGACGTTATATAGTTGCGAAGTTTAGCGACTGTGGCCCTTGTTCCTTGAGCAAGGAATAGCACATGGTCACCCTCTTCATCGTAATCCTTCTCAATGACGAGGCAGTTGCGATAGACCTGCGACTGAGCATTATTGTTATCGACCGGGATCGCGAGGCGAAAGGTTAAAAGATTCTTGCGGAAAAACGAGTAAATATGATCCCGGACATTCAACACATCTTTTTCGGAAACGGCCGACGCGACCACACAGCCCGGATAGGCAGCTCGCAGAATTCGCGGCAGGATCATGTCGTTCAGCCGATCAGCTTTATTGAAGACTAGAATTTGCGGAATATCACCAGCTCCCATCTCTTCCAAAACGGTGCGGGTGACATGAATGTGGTCTTCGTAATGATGATAGCTAACGTCCACAACATGGAGGAGGAGATCGGCTTCGTTGACTTCATCGAGTGTGGTGCGAAAAGACGCCACTAGCCCATGCGGGAGGTTACGAATAAATCCGACGGTATCGGACAGCAGAATTTTCGGTCTGGTCCGGGGATCGATGACCTTCACATTGGTATCAAGGGTGGCGAAGAGTTCGTCTTTGGGAGCCACATGCGACTTGGTTAAACCCTTCATCAGGGTAGTTTTTCCACCGTTGGTATAGCCGACAATAGCCACTTTAAGTTCGTTGGACCGAGCCTTCCTTTGTGTGGCCTTTTCCTTGCGGAATTGTTCCAGCTGCTTCTGCAAACGAGCAATCCGTTCCCGGGCTCTACGTCGATCGATCTCGATCTGTTTCTCACCCATACCACGCTGGAGCGAACCACCTCCCCTTTGCCGTTGAAAGTGGGACCACGCGCCTGACAAGCGGGGCAATAAATACTCCAGTTTAGCAATTTCGACCTGGGCTTTAGCCTGATTGGTCCGCGCATGACGGGAAAAAATCTCGAGGATGATACCGGTCCGATCGAGCACCACACATTGCGTCATCTCTTCAAGATTTCGCACTTGGGGAGCGGACAGAGCATGGTCAAAGACCACAAGCTTGGCATTGGTACTCAGGGCCAAAGTCCTGATTTCTTCCACCTTGCCAACGCCAATATAGCAGTTGGGAGTCAGCTTCTGGCGTTTTTGCATAATACGCCCCGTCACCTGCACTCCCAGGGTGTCCAGCAGCGATTGCAGCTCGGCCAGCTGCTCCTCTAATTTTTCAGGGGAATCACCAGGAAGCAAAACGCCAACGATGACTGCTCGATCATCTCCGGTGAAGTTGGTTACTAGGTTGTCTTCCAAACTAACTCCATCTTTCTTGCAGGAAAAGTTTCACCCACGCTTGAAAGACTGGGTTCCTTCAAGAAAAGGCCTGAGACAAAGCATCAAGCTACACCCAAGCCTGGAATGTGAACAGCTTTTTCCCCAAGTCATGGATAGCCGTCCCATCGTCTGCTGCGTCCGCAGACAACATAGTGACTTAGCTTATTCGGACTGTATTGCGCTCGGCAAAGGCCGCTTCCTTACCACTTCTTTTCCACTCATCAAAAGAATCAAAGCTCGACCGGAAATATCTTGGCAAAGCCTATACTCTTTCGTAACCTAGGCGTTCAATTTCTTTCATTCAAAATGCAAAAGATCAGTCTGCATCGCAGTACTTACTCGATTGTGCTTGGCTCATTAACAATCAGTCGTACGCTGGAAAGAATTTTGTAAAAGCTGCAAAAAACCAAAGTTTGAAAATCTTTTGGCGAGTTATTTGGGTGATAAAATTTTCATTCAGCGAACGCAAGCTCGATTCAATGCAAAGCGCATGGATTGAAGGAAAAATTCAGTATGCATGATTCTCAAGAATCACCTCACTCTTGTTTCCTGATCTGAAATTTTACGAGAAAATGGAGCAAGATTGGTAGGAAACTGGCATTGAAGAGACTATCGACTCGTTATTATCCTACAAAATAAATTTATTTTTGTAAGAAATTGGCTGCTGCTTGACAGTGGCCGCTCCTCGCCCTTATGCTCCGAAGATTCGCACACTGCTGAAGAACAGGGAGCATCGATGAGCCTGAAGATTGAAGGTCTGGTCCTCCAGCAAGATACACCCGAACTCTATCTCAATCGCGTGCTGACAGTTCCAGCCCTCCAGTTTCTGCGCGAACTCCAAACACGATTCAATCCTATTCGCCTCGATTTGCTTGCCGCTCGACATGAACGACAGGCCCAGCTCGATGCCGGCAAAGAGCTTGATTTTTTGGCTGAAACCGCCGACGTTCGATCCAATGAATGGATGGTGGCTGGGGCCCCTAAGGACCTCAACGATCGTCGGGTGGAAATCACTGGCCCCACCGATGCGAAGATGGTCATCAATGCACTCAATTCTGGTGCCAAAGTTTTCATGGCGGATTTTGAGGATGCACAATCCCCGACATGGCTTAATCTTTTGCAAGGTCAGGTCAATCTTCAGGATGCCATTCGCGATCGTCTGAGCTTCACCAGTGAAGATGGGAAGACCTATCAACTCAAACCATCCAGTGAACAAGCAACCTTGCTGGTGCGGCCAAGAGGCTGGCATCTGCCTGAAAAAAATCTCCAGATGAATGGGGAATCTTTCTCAGCAAGTCTGTTCGATTTTGGCCTGTATTTCTTCCATAACGCAGAAGAAAGAAAGCAGCGGGGCTCGGCTCCGTATTTTTATCTACCAAAAATGGAACATTATCTAGAAGCACGCCTGTGGAATGATGTTTTTAACTTTTCCCAGGACTACCTTAAAATTCCTCGGGGTAGTATTCGCGCCACTTGCTTGATTGAAACCATCAATGCCGCGTTCCAGATGGAAGAATTTCTTTTCGAACTCAAAGATCATGCTGCTGGTTTGAACGCCGGCCGTTGGGATTATATCTTCAGTCTGATTAAGAAGCACGCTCTGCACCCAGACAAGATACTCCCGGATCGATCTCAGATAAGCATGAGCGTACCGTTCATGCGTGCGTATGCGCAGCTTTTGGTCCGTACCTGCCACAAAAGGGGAGCTCACGCCATCGGGGGGATGGCGGCTTTTATCCCGAGCAGGAAAGATGCGGCCGTGAATGCACTGGCCATTGCCAAAGTCACCGAAGACAAGACGCTAGAAGCCTCAGCAGGCTTCGACGGCACCTGGGTTGCCCACCCGGACTTGGTTTCTGTGGCTCGGAAAGTGTTCGATGAATTTTTGGGAAACCGTCCGCATCAAAAGCACAAACTGCGTGAGGACGTGGTACCGGATGCCCAGAAATTACTTGATACACGTATTCCCGGTGGCCGAATAACCGAAGAAGGAGTCAGGCACAACATTCGTGTGGCCATACAGTATATGAACTGCTGGCTCAATGGGCTGGGGGCCGTTGGCTTGTATAACCTCATGGAGGATGCAGCCACCGCCGAAATATCCCGGGCACAATTGTGGCAGTGGATTCATCATAAAGCAGCTTTGGATGATGGAAGACACATGAGCTCTGAGCTCTACAGCAAGTTCCGCAACGAAGAGCTCGAAAAGCTTGGAGGTGCTGGCAAGGATCGGCACAAACAGGTGATTGAGTTGCTCGATGGCTTGGTACTTGCGCAGCAATTCAGTGAGTTTTTAACTCTTCCAGCTTACCATTTGCTCGACACCGAACGTTAAACTTAGGAGGGCCACATGACGAACGCATCTGACACAAATCCTGCAGCTTTGGAAAAAGAGTGGAAAGAAAATCCCCGTTGGAAAGGGATCACTCGTCCCTATTCAGCAGCCGAAGTCTTCAAACTTCGTCCCAGCATCGTTCCCGAGCATACTCTTGCTCGCGTCGGTGCTGAACGGCTTTGGAAACTTCTCAAAGAAGAGCCTTTCGTACGTGCCCTTGGCGCCCTTACCGGTGCTCAGGCCGTTCAAATGGTCAAAGGTGGCCTCAAGGCGATTTACATGAGCGGATGGCAGGTTGCTGCTGACGCGAATCAAGCGGGTCAAACCTATCCTGACCAAAGTCTCTATCCATCCAACTCGGTCCCCATGCTGGTCAAGCGTCTCAACAACGCTCTGACACGCGCGGATCTGATTGCCAAGCAGGATGGCAATAAAGAAAATCTATACTGGTATCCACCCATTGTTGCCGACGCAGAAGCTGGTTTCGGTGGTCACCTGCATTCTTTTGAAATCATGAAAGCTATGATTGAATCAGGTGCCTCTGGTGTTCACTTTGAAGATCAACTGGCGGCCGAGAAAAAATGTGGTCATTTGGGTGGCAAAGTCCTGATTCCAACGGCCCAATTTAAAAACAACCTCGTCGCTGCTCGCCTAGCATCGGACGTGCTTGGCGTTCCTACACTGCTGATCGCACGGACTGACTCGCTTGGCGCGACTCTCTTAACATCTGACATTGATCCCCTCGATACTCCTTTCATCGTTGGTCAAAGGACTTCGGAAGGTTTCTATCGGATCAAGCCAGGTATTCAATCCGCTATCGCCCGGGGCCTAGCCTATGCGCCACTTGCGGATCTGCTGTGGTTCGAAACATCCACTCCTGATATCGCAGAAGCCAAAGAATTCGCCCAAGCGATCAAAGAAAAGTATCCGAACAAACTTTTGGCTTACAACTGCTCGCCTTCCTTCAACTGGGAAAGCAAGCTGAATGCAGAGCAGATCGCTAGCTTCCAGTCTGATCTTGCTGAATTTGGCTACAGATTTCAGTTCATCACCTTGGCTGGCTGGCACTCGATCAACTACCATAGTTTTGATTTGGCTCGTGAATACCGCGATCGCGGCATGAGCGCTTATGTAGATCTGCAGAGAGCAGAATTCCAAAAAGAAAAAGACGGTTATACCGCTGTGAAGCATCAGCGTGAAGTTGGTACAAGCTACTTCGACGACGTGCTGATGACTATCACTGGTGGAAAATCTTCGACTTCAGCGATCAAAGGATCGACGGAAGAAGAACAATTCCAGCACTAAGGGGATTGTCTTAGTCCAGGATAAAGAACAGACTGAAATTTCAAACAAATCTTGAAATTTCAGTTTGTCACTTTTGATGCATGCTGAGTCTTTCATCACTCCAGTTCCTAAGCTAAGTTTTACCCTCCTCTCACCGCAATTTTGATTCAAAGCCAAAGTCTCGACGGATTGGAGACAGTTTTCCAATCATAGTTTTTGGCCTTCATTTATCGCAATTTGTACATTTCCTTGACATCCAAACGGCTAAAAACTGTTGGTCTTGGGCAACTCATGGCTTGGGATGCGTTTTGCCGATGCAAGTCAACTCCCTGAAATGAATCGACTCCACCCAGGCAAAAGACATAGTTGCGAGTCGGCACAGAGCTTGCTCTAGCTGCCGAGGTCCCATCGTCTTCAAACCCGAACAAGTGAAAATTGAAAGTCTCGATTATGCTCGCCTTGTCGGCGGCGATTTGTGCACAAGTCGCCATCCTCGAAACGAAGATGTGTGGATTGGAACTTCCGCTGTTCATCGATTGTGGATGAAATAGCAATTGAACGGAAAAGGAAAATGTCACAATGAAAAAGAAACCCTCGAGAAAAATCCCTTTCATTTTGTGCAGTCTTGCAGCCTTGTATGGCGCGGGAGCATGCGGCAAGAAAACTGAAGACAGTCAGCTGGATATTGTCGGTGGTCGTTTGGTAAGCGCCAATAGCAGCGGACCTGAAAAAGTCTCTACCGTCGGATTGAGCGGCTGTACCGGCACTATCATTGCTAAGGATTTGATCCTCACCGCTGCTCATTGCTATCAAAACTCTGTCCAAGGCGGTTATGTTTTATTTGGCATTCAATTCAATGGCCAGGAAAGAAAAATTATTCGCATTGCTAGTTCGACGGTGAATCCCTCCTACACAGACGCTAACAATGATGTGGCGATGTTGAAACTTGAAAGCGATATTCCGGCTGGTTATAAGCCCGTGAAGCTTCTCCCATCAAGTATTCCACTGGTTGCTGGTGATATCGTCCGACAGGCGGGCTATGGCAGCGACAACGAGCCTAACTCTTTTGGAACACTTCGCACCGTCGACAGTCGCTATATCGGTCCCAGCAGTCGTGGTGGGTTGAGTGTTCGCAATGGACAGACAGCCGCTTGCAGTGGCGATTCAGGTGGCCCACTTTATATTCAAAAAAATGGTGAGTGGTATACAGCGGGTATCACATCGACCGCTTTCATGGATGCCGCACGTCGCTGTATCGGCGGCAACGAATATGCCAGCGTCAGCAGAAACTCCCCGATGATCTTGGATATGGCTCGGCGCTTAACAGGCCGGCAGAATCCCCTGGACTCGGCCACCCCACTTCCCAAGCCTGAGCCCGATGATCTGGGCGGCGGTAATAATGCTAATCCTCAGCAGAATCCAGCCAAGTTTCGCTTGCTGAGTTCTTTGAAGCAGTCCGGCAATGAATTGAGGATCCTGGTGAAAAATGTTTCCGCCCGTGTCGTCAAGGATTGTGAATTTACCTTGACCCCGGTGCGAAGTTTCTGGAATTTCTATCAGGTGAATTACGATCTCACGTTCACCATCAAGGAATCTGCCGTGGAACAGGAATTTGAGCTTATCTTCAAAGATCCTTTCACAAACAGTAGCAATCTAAGTGAAATTCAGAGCTATACGATCAAGAAAACCTGTAATCAGTAAACCATGTGAACCTTTGCTTTTCAGCAAGGGTTCCTCATTTCTTCGATCGAAGATCTGCCAGATCTTAAATAAATCTTAGGATGCTTTTCGCATCAGATCCTGCAAATTTGTCTGTGATATTTTTTTGAATTCATTGCTTACAGCATTATCGAAATAATCCTGCACAGTTTTCATGACTAACTGTTTCGCGAGTTGATCCAAGTGTTCTGTCAGCTCGCTCGGCAGGGTAATGGCCATATTCATTGTAGTTCTGTCCGTCTCTTGCTTCCGTAGGGGCAAGACCTTGAGTTCCAACTCTGATTGCTTCGCCTGTAGTCTTTTATTCAGACCCTCACTCATGAGCGCTGTGATGACATCAAAAGCCATGGCCCATTGAGTGGTATATTCCTTTGTCCACAACTCGCCGAACATTCCCTGAAGTGTCTTGATGAGGCTCATGCCTACCCATTCAAAATGGGCTTCGATCGTTCCATACTCGGCATGCCGTTCGCCCATCTTGCCCAAGTATTCACCTAGAAATTCTGGGTTCTCTAGATTCTGAACGACCTGCACCAGAGATGCCACGAGCAGGCGCTTCTGCCGTTCCATATTGTTGCCGAAAAGTCCTTTCGCGACAGGATAGTCGGCAAATAGATTGACATAAAAAAGATCGGCGAATTCTTCCGCACGTGGTTTCACCAGCTCGAAGGTCTCTTGAATAAGCTTAACGTTGAGTTCCATGTCCACTCCCATTCTCAGTAGTTAAGGCTGGCATCGGACGATTGGCTCCTCTTCGACCTGTTACTTTATGGAAATAATTTTGAGGTATTTGAAATACCTTATTTATTTCTGTTCTTAGCCGCAGCAGAAACTCCGTTTAAGTGGCGGTAATTTTGCGTCAGGAACAGAGTGAGAAGAGGAATTGAGCCGGAACCAAGGATACAGACACAGATTGGGTTTGACGAAGTTCCGAGCGTTTGCTAGCAGGAAGCCATCAAATAGGAGACTATCATGCGTAAACAATTCTTTGGTCTGGCCTTTCTGGTCGGAACCCTTGATGCAACGGTTCCCGCTTGGGCGACTTATTCCATTGTCGCAGCCGACCAACAGACGGGACAAGTCGGTGGCGCCGCCACTTCGTGCATTTCGGGAAGTTCTGTGAGTCGTGTCTACGAAGGAGTTCCTGGAGTGGGAGCCATTCATGCGCAGGCCTTTTCGAATATTCGTGGACGGCAGTATGGAGCACAACTTCTGCGCCAGGGTTTTGATGCTGACACCGTAATCACGGCCATTACTGCTGCAGATTTTGATGTTCAAGCTGCGACAAGGCAGTATGGTGTCGTCACCCTAGAAGGCAGCAGGGCCGGATACTCCGGTGCACAGAATGGGTTCTATTCGAACGATATACAAGGTGTGCAGGACGGTTTTGTCTATTCGATTCAGGGCAATATTCTCACCAGCAGCCGAGTCCTCACCCAGGCCCGAGCCGGATTCACCGCCAGCGCCTGTGACCTTGCTGACCGTTTGATGCTGGCGCTGGAAGCGGGAGCCCGCAATGGAGAGGGTGATAGCCGCTGCCGCCCAGCCACACCTTCCGATGCTGCGTTTCTTCAGGTGGAAAATCCTGATGGAAAGGTTTTTGTTCGATTGGATGTCAAGGCTTCGAGAAATCCACTCGGCGAACTGCGGGCGAAGTTCAACACGTTTCGTAGCCAGGTGGGTTGCTTTCGCTGAGCTTAAGTTTGATTTGGAGATGACAGATGCCCGACGCGAACTTCGTTCGCTGGGCATGACGAACCACTTCAACGAACCACCGTCATCCCCAGCGCAAAGCGCGTCGGGGATCCCTCGGAATTTACCTATAATAGATGACATAAGCAGAAACATAGTAGCGCGGCTCGGTATGAAGACCACCATCGTAGTCGCAACTCGTGCCGAAGACACAGCCTCGACAATCTTTCACCGAAGGGCGACAGATGTTATCAAAAGCCTCTGGCTGATAACGGAACTCGGTGTCCTTGCCAAGGAGTGCCGCTGTGATATCTGTTTTCCAGGCATCGACTTTGTCTCCAGGACACCATCCTGCCCGCGGGTAACGCCAGCTTCCCTTTTGATTGGGATCGACCGTCGTCGCACAATCATCGCGCCAAATTCTTTTTTCAAAGCTTTCCGATCCGATTTGAACCCTGTGAATTTTGGGGCAGAATTCCGCACAGTTTTCGGCGTTGCCCTGACCATGACCGGTAATGACCATATAAAGCTGAGCGGATTGATAGCCCAGAAGTGGCAGCACCTTCCCTTGACGTTCGGCAGTCCGCGAGGGATCGCCGTAAACCACATCCTCCTGACTTAAAATTGGCTGAACATAAGCAGCGACAGGGGTACCAATAGACTCTTCATAAACCAATTCTGCATCTACCAACCAACCGTTGCCCTGAGGATGACCGGGGCCCACCCAGGTGTCGATAAAGATCTTGAAAGTTTTCTTGCCTTGCAGAAGAGGAATAAAGTCACTCAAATCATATTTCCAACTGGCACCGATTCCATAGGGAGTTATGAATCGCAGAAGTTCTAGATACTGGTTTTGTCCTTTCGCATCGGGCTGCATGATACCAAAGGAACCCAGGCGATCCCAGCGATCGCAATTGCCTGCTGGACAGCTCAATTTGAAATTCAAACTCACTCGACCATAAGCTTCCACCGATTCTGGCAGAGAAACCTCCATAAATTGCTCTCGGCGATTGTCATCACCTTTAAAATAGACAGGGGTGGCCTTAGCCACACGGACAGTGAGTGCTTCACTTGCATAGGCGGTACCTACCCATACGAGTAAACTGCTACAGAAGACGAGCCAGAACTTGCGCATAGTGCATCCCTCGTAAACAGGGTGGATGTTGAAGTTGGCAGAATTATAGCGGGCTCTCTCTTGCGGCTCAATGTGTCAAAGAATCCAGGCACCCTCCATCAGCCTCCTTGCCAAACTCCATTGGATAGAAGGCGTTGAAAACGAATTTCCACCTTCTTTCGGGCA
>JBGSRE010000265.1:0-3097 GCA_041737755.1 Oligoflexus sp. | reverse complement strand
CTCCATCGACGAAGCCATGGGCGGCCACTGCAGTCATATCGAAGTTATGCTGCATTTGGATGGCTCCGCGTCCGTCCGTCCAATGGAACAGACGCGGCAAAAGTCGAAGTATCAACAGCTTCTAACCCAGTTTCTGCTGATTCCAGTTCGGATAAGATTGGCGCCGATAGAATCGCCGAAGTGATGACGGCACCCTCGGCAGCCCCTGCGCCCATGGATCAGGCCGACATGGCTACTGAAGTGAAAGCAGCCTTTGCTCAGAATCAAAAGCTGAGCCCTGATCAATCGGCAGCCATGTCCACCACTTCTTTGGCTCTGATAGAGGCAGCCAATGCCGGTGACCAGGCCGCTGTGCAAGGATTGTCCAATCAGCTTTTGAAGCAGGCGGTCGCGGCCCAAGGTTTCGGTGGTTTTGGATTGGTCGATCCAGCAGCCATTGTTCAAGCAATCATGGATCTCATCGCCGCGGCAATGGATGCTGATGTTGCTGGGATCATCGATGCCATTATGGATTTGATTGCAGCGATCGGTGCTTGATACACAATTTTAAAGACTTGATAAAAGGGCCAGAAATGGCCCTTTTTTTGTTTCCTGAAAGGACAATTCATGATGCAATCCCGGCATTTTTTGCTTTTCTCTTGAACAATTTTCTGCACACGGCCTGCAAGATCTTGAGTGCATAAGCTCGTAAGTCTTTCGCTAGCTGCCCAGAATTTCTGCGCTAATCGAATTATTTCCAAAAGGTATGAGGCGATTTTTTCAGCGAATTCAGCTGATCTCCGATACTAACATCACCAAGTTTTAATGTTCGAGGGGATCAAGATGAAATATAGAGAAAGTTTGAAGATTGCGTTGATCCTGTTACCGATGCTCAGTTGTTCGGACGACAGCTTTATTGATGGTTTCGGAAAGTCTTCGACCGGAAGTTTGGAAAGCGAAGATGTGGCTGTGGACTTTCTAGAAACTCCAACGACGGTTGAGAGCATAACCGTGCCTATTCAGGCCAATGCCGAAATCCAAAAGGTGGAGAGTACCAGTTCTGAGATCCAAACAGTGGACAGCGCCAGTGGGGAAATTAAGCCAGGACCTGTGTTTGCAGACTGCGCCGATGAACCGAACCGGCCGATCGTGGCAGAACTCTATCAGCTGCCGGTTGATACTCTGAAATTGCCAGACTACGCTCAACTCAAACCGATAAAGAAGATTTGCTTATCAGCTTTGGAAATTAAGCCTCGTCGATTTACTGAAGGTTTTCCTGGTGTCGCTAATCTATTTGAATGGTTTAGCTTGGATATGAGGTTTGCTGTCAATGTCCCACAGGCTGGTAATTGGAGCTTCATGCTAGTGGCTGATGATGGGGCCAATCTTTATATCGCCAACCAAAAGATTATCGATAACGATGGCCTTCATGCCCCGATTGGGATAACTGGATCCGCTCTTTTGAAAGCGGGTATGGTAGATTTTCGGGTCAGCTATTTCCAAGGACCGCGCTATGATATGGCTGTGGAACTGCTGTGGAAGGGACCGAACGATACCGAATTCAGCTATATCCCAAAAGCTAATCTGCGCAAGCCGCTGCCTTAGACGGCAGGCGCTACAATGCAAGGCTTAACCCAATTTATTTTTCTGGTATCTACGGTCTTTGTTGGCTCCCAAACCAGAGAAGTCCTGGCCTCTGGCAAACCTTAAAGATCCTGGGCTTGCCGGAGGCCTGGACTTCTCTGGTTTGGAAGCTTACCGATGACTTAAGAGTATCGGTTCACGACTGAACCCAATGTTTCAACCTGACTGTCTATAACTTTCGATAAGATGCCGAAAGAGCCGGAATAAACTGAGTTCATACTTTGGGCGGGAGTCGTACTTATCCTCTTTTTGGATAAGCTAAGTTCTATGAAAGGCGTCTCTACGCCTTTTGCCGCGTTTCCATTTCTGGCCTTGAGTTCTTACGCCTTCGAGATTCGATGCTCATGGTAATAATCTTTTCGCTCAGCATGACGCGAAGCTTGTATACCTGCCACCATTTTCCTTGGAAATTCCTTTGTCTTCATCGGCTCAAGAAGGTATGTATCTTGAGGCCTCTGCCATAGTCGCAAGATAGGCAAGGCCTCTTCCGAATGATTCTGCTGGTGGAGATAAGTCGGTTATGGAGACATTGGATTCGGCCCATATGCGCGTTCTTAATAGCAGCGTTCTGTTGAAAATGATTTGGTGCGAACGAGAAATATCTCGGGCAGATATTTCACAGCGAACCGGTATGAGTCGATCAACGGTTTCCACGATCGTCTCTGAGCTCATCGATCGAGGATTAGTCACGGAAACTGGGACGGGGCAATCCAACGGTGGTCGACGGCCCGTTATCCTTTCATTTAACGAAGATGCCTATTGCGTATTAGGCATCGATTTCGGGCGTCGCCATATTCGTGTGGCACTTACGAATCTGCGGGGTTGCGTTCGGTACTGGTGCTATGAGAATTATGCGGTAGAGGATCAGCCGGATGTCTGTATCGATCATCTTTTTGAAGTGATCGATCGAGTCAAGAAACTTTGTCTTGCAGATAGCAAGCCTCTCCTTGGTATTGGCCTTGCTTTACCGGGCTGGGATGAATCGGGAAACGAAATGGTGGATGTCAATCCCCATTGGAATCAAGCCCACCTGGAAAGTCTCCTCAAAGAGAAAATTAAATTGCCATTGGCTTTTGAATCCGATTTAAATTTGGGGGCTCTGGCTGAGCTTTGGTGGCGTCAGCCCAAGGGGCAGTCGAACCTCGCGTATATCAGCGCCCGTTCTGGGATTGCAGCCGGTTTGATTATCGGTGGGCGGATCCACCGCGGCAGCCACGGTCGAGCCGGTGATCTTGGACTTTTACAGATGTTCCAGACGCAGGGTCAAGCTGCCTTTTTGAGCAGCAGCTTGCAGGATGCTTTGCGCCAGGAGTGTGTGGGCGATGCGGATGATGCGGTCAGCCGATATCTGGCCTATCTATCCACGCAAGTTCTCCGATTCTTGGATCTCGATGCCATCGTCTTTGACGAGTCACTGGTGAAAATGAAGGATCGGCGTCTCCTCCAGTTGCAAGCTCGATGTGAGCAGAGTCTC
>JBGSRE010000261.1:0-3889 GCA_041737755.1 Oligoflexus sp. | reverse complement strand
AAGAATCGCGCGAGTTTTCGCCTGCAACTCTTCCGAAGTGGAAGAGCTCGGACGAGTCAGGAGCAAAGATTGCTCGTCGCGACTCAGTTGATTCCAATCGAAGATGCGCATAAGATTTCCTTACTCGATGATTTTTTCGATTGATAGAACCAGGATGGAACTTGCCCCTGCTTCCTTTAATTTTTCAATGGTCTCCCAGAACACATATTCTTTGCAGACGGCGTGAATCGCGACTTTGCCTTCGTCATACATCAAGGGCATAACGGTCGGCTTTTCCATGCCGGGTATCAGCTGCGAAATGCGATAGATGGCATCTTTGGGTGCATTCATCATGATGTACTTGGCATTCTTAGCTTTGCCAAGCCCATCAAAACGAGCCAAAAGACGGGCAATCATGGCTTCCTGATCAGCGCTCAAGGGCCCGCGTGGACGGACCAGGACGGCTTCACTTTCCATCAAAACAGTGGTCTCGCGCAAACCATTCGATTCCAAAGTAGCTCCGGTCGAAACTAAATCGCAGATGGCATCGGCAACACCGATCGAGGGCGCAACTTCCACGGAACCGGTGATTTGAACGATACTGGCTTTG
The DNA here is from genome assembly GCA_041737755.1 of Oligoflexus sp. Classification (GTDB taxonomy): domain Bacteria; phylum Bdellovibrionota_B; class Oligoflexia; order Oligoflexales; family Oligoflexaceae; genus Oligoflexus. Next base: position 3,300 of record JBGSRE010000261.1, on the reverse strand, counting down.
ATACCGTTGTCGTCGAGAAACCTTTGCAGAGTGTTTGGATAGGATGTGGCGATGCGCTTGCCGCTGAAACTGCTGAGGCCTTCATAGGCCACCGTTTTAGGCAGGGCGAGGGCAAGCCGGCAGTAGCCGAAGCCAAGCCGACGAATGATCTCGACTTCGCTTTCACCCTTGGCAACGCGACCCAATTTCTCTTCCAATACGTTCAGTCCAACGATACCCAGTTGGGATACCTGATTGTTGACAAAACCAGGAATGTCGTCATCTCGGACCAGCATGAGGTCGATCGGTTGTTCCTTGGCGCGACAGATCAGACGATCCGTGCGGGCTTCAAAGGTGATCCCTGCTTGGGCCAGAAGGTCGCGACACTTGTCGCTCAGTCGGCCGGACTTTTGAATGGCGATACGAAGTTGCTTACTGCTCATTTTGTTCTCCATGCTGACGCTGTAAAATCATGCGGTAACCACCGGCGCCGTAGGTCAAAGAGCGAGCCACGCGGGTGATAGTCGCGGTGCTCACTCCGGTTTTTTCATTGATGACCCGGTAAGACAGGCCCTGATCGAGAAGTTGTGCAACCCGCCAGCGATCGGCCATGGACCGAAGTTCGGCCGGGGTGCAGAGGTCGTCAAAGAAGCGTCCGAATTCTTCGATACTCTTCATGGACTGAAAAGCCTCAAATAGTTCGGTAAGATAGCGCTCGTCCCAGTGGTCATTGCCTTTCCCACTCTGGACTCGGGCGGAAGCTTCGCGGTCGGCCATTTTGATTTCTCCTCGGGCTTTTGTTTTAGCCTGCTAAAACGCTATCGTGATAACATAGCAGCGGAGTGGGTTTCAAGCTTTTTTATTCAGCCAAAAATGCCTGCTTTTTCGCCTTGCTATCACGTGGTTACTTCGTTATGTTGTTGCGCTGAGCAGAGGCTCTGTCTTGGATGGCCGACTACAAAAGGCGGACGTGATTCAAGAAGAGACTTTCCGGTGGGGGTCCATGGCTCCTATAAAGCCGATTGACTCTGATTTTGCATAAGTAAAGTTGTCCAGTAACCCTAGACGAGGTTAGACTCGTTGTTCACTTTGAAAGAGGTAGTTTCTCGTATGAAAAAGCTTCTCGTTATCCTTGGCCTTTCGACAATCGCAATGGCCGGCAAATGCTCCAGCTCTGAAGAAAAATCCAAAGAAGCAGCCAAAACCCAAGAAGAGTTCCCCGTAAAAGAGGAAACTCAAGTTCCAGCGGAAGAAGTTCCTTCCTACGAACAACAGGAAGAGGCTCAACCAGCTGAAGGAACAACTTCGACTCCAGCTCCTGAAGCAACACCAGCTCCAGAAGCCCCTAAAGCTCCCTAAGTGATTCCCAAGGGCGTGCGCTCAATGGCCTCCATCGAAACTGGAGTTCATTGAGTGCACGCCCTTCGTCTTTTCTCCCTGCTCTTCTTCCTGGCTTTCCGAAATCTTTTTCTTTCATCTTATTAAACTCTCTTAGCATCGATGATCACTCAAGAAAAAAAAGCTTGACCTGCTGCGGGTAGAGGTAAGTTTTCGCTTGTCATGCTGCGATCTTCTGAATATAGATGCGAGCTGGAAAAGCTGAAGTTTTTGAATAGGGTATGGCCCCTGGCCGCCTGTTGGCTGACTGGAGTGGGGAACAATGACGACGCAAGATGTGAACACAGAGAACCAGACCATGGAATCGCTGGAGTCTTTCAGTGAGCAGCACTTTCGCAAGCTGATCGGCCGGATGCAGAAGACTGTAGCCAAAGTTCGCCGTATTGATCTTGCCGAGCTTTTGGAGTTGGCCTGGGTCGACGGCATGTTGGATCCCTTTGCCGAACGTCTGATACGCTCCCGTCCCGATCTGAAAGAAGACATCGAGCAGATTACGAGTGAGCTCCGGGCAGCTGACTAATTCTTTCCGTCCTTCGTCATGCCCAGCCGCTTCGCGGCGTCGGGCACCCCCTTTCTCAACGAACTTTCTTCTGTCATAAGGATTCCCGACGCTTGCTTTCGCAAGCTGGGAATGACCACAGTCCAAGATCGTCAAACCCAGCCGCCTTTCGTCATGCCCAGCCGCATCGCGGCGTCGGGCACCTGTCTCCTTTCGTCATGCCCAGCCGCATCGCGGCGTCGGGCACCTGTCATCTTTCACCGCCCAATCCATACCTCAAGTAAACCTCGTGCCTTACAAAATTCCGAGGAATCTTAGTCCGTTCGGACTGGGTCATTATTGACTTGTAAACGCCATCTGACATGGTTTACAAGGTGTAGTCTTTTTGAGGTAATGCAAACGGAATACCTTGCCCCTGATGTTTAGCAAGGGTTTCGAAGCTTTACTTAAAGTCTAAGGAGCGAAACGATGGAAACAGTCGATGCCAGCCACATGCGGGCCATGAATTGCAGTATTCTTCTTAAACTTATCTGGAAACATCATCGTATTTCCCGCGCCGATATTTCGCGAATGACCAGTATGAGTCGGTCGACGGTTTCTGCAATCGTGGCCGAACTTATGGACCGTGGCCTAGTAAAAGAATTGGGGATAGGGCCTTCCAATGGTGGCCGTCGTCCTATGATGTTGGCCTTTCAAGAAGACGCCTATTCCATACTCGGTATTCAGCTCAGCACCCGTTCCATTGCTGCTGCGACCATCAATCTCAACGGGGTTGTTCGGAATTGGAAGATGCAAGCCTGTGATGTTCTCGGTGCTCCTGCCGAAGCTTTTGAACTTGTGCAAAGATTGATAGCCGATACGGCTGCCACCTCGCTCCGCGAAAATATGCCTTTAATCGGAGTGGCTTTAGCTCACCCATCCCTGGTTGATCATGCCGAAGCGATCAATTTTGCGAGTTGGGAATCTACCCTTCGCAGCAGCCTCCCTATCCCTGTCCACTTTGATAGCGATGCGAACTTTGGAGCATTATCGGAACTGTGGTGGAACCAAAGCGAGCAGCCTCGTCATCTCGGATTTTTCCAATTGGATGAAACTCTGAGCTTTGGTTTGATGATCCGCAGTCAGGATCATCAGCATAGCTTTGGTGTGAGCAGCAGTTTGGGTCACTTGCTGCTTGCTGCACCACAGGGTGTGCAGACGCTGCATCAGCTGATGACGCGTGCCTCTTGCAAGAAAAATTCAAAATTTTCCACTTTGTCTGAGATTTTCGAAGCCGCCCAGTGCGGTGATGTCGATGCTGAACAGTGGCTTGAGCAGGCGGCCTCGCCCTTGGCCCTCAGTCTTTATAATACCCAGGCGCTTTTACAACTGGATCGTATCGTCATCGGTGGACTGTGGCGGCAAGAAACTCGCCGTTTGATAAG
>JBGSRE010000240.1:0-3334 GCA_041737755.1 Oligoflexus sp. | reverse complement strand
CCAGAGGTCGGGATACTTCCCACCCAAGCGCTGCAAATCTGGACCGGTACGTTTACTTCCCCACTGGAAGGGACGATCGTAGATGAACTCATAGGCCTGAGAAGCAGGGCCATACCGCAGCTCTTCCTTGTGATAGGTTCGTATTTGCTGACTGTGACAGTTGTAGCAGCCTTCCCGCACATAAATATCTCGGCCTTGCAGCTCGAGAGGAGTGTAGGGCCTGACGCTGGTCAAAGTTGGGGCTTTGATCTCCATTAAAAACGTGGGAATAAACTCGACAATCCCACCAATGACAACAGCCATGAGAGCAAAAACCGACAGTGCCATCGCATGGCCCTCCATTTTTTCATGAAGGGTATTGGGCTCGCTGTGCCGCTCATTGATGATCTTTGCCGTTTCATCCTGCAACTTGCCTGATTGAGCTGTTTTATAGAGGTTATAGGCACAGAGAATCGTGCCGAACAGGAACAGGGTTCCGCCGACTAAACGGGTCCAGTAAAGTGGCTTCAAGGCCAGCACCGACTCGAGGAACTGCGGATACTTCAAAAGGCCATCTTCATTCGTTGCAAACCACATCAGCGCTTGGGTCACGCCTGCCGCATACATGGATGTGATGTAGAGCAAAATACCGACGGTCGTGATCCAAAAGTGAGTGTTGGCCAGCGATTGGCTGTACAAAGGTTTGCCCCAAAGACGTGGCACCATGTAGTAGGCCATGGCAAAGATAAAGCCGCCTAGCCAGCCCAAAGCTCCCCCGTGAACATGAGCGATGGTCCAGTCGGTATAATGGGTGAAAAGGTTGACCGATTTAATCGACATCAGTGGACCTTCGAGGGTCGCCATACCATAAAATGTCAAAGCCAGAACAAAGAATTTCAGAATAGGTTCTTCCCGAACGCGATGCCAACCTTCGCGCATGGTCAACAGCCCGTTGATCATCCCACCCCAACTGGGTGCGATCAGCATGAGACTAAAAACCATTCCCAACGATTGAGCCCATTCTGGCAAAGCCGTGTAGAGAAGATGGTGAGGACCAGCCCAGATATAGATAAAAATTAAAGACCAAAAGTGCAGAATCGACAGCCGATAGGAATAAATGGGCTTGTTCATAACCTTCGGCACAAAGTAATACATCAGCCCTAAAAAGGGCGTTGTGAGCAGGAAGCCGACTGCGTTATGGCCGTACCACCACTGCACAAGCGCGTCCTGAACGCCTGCATAGACAGAATAGCTCTTCATAAAAGAGACGGGCAAAGCCAAGCCATTGACCACATGCAGCATGGCCACGGTTAGAATCGAGGCGATAAAAAACCAGATTGCTACATAGAGATGCTTAACTTTGCGGATAGCCAGGGTTGCGAACACATTCACTGCCATCAGCACCCAGACCAGGGCGATGAGAATATCGATCGGCCATTCCATCTCCGCATATTCCTTGCCTTGCGTATAGCCAAGAGCCAGAGTCAATGCAGCCAAAGCGATGATTATTTGCCAGCCCCAAAAATGAATTTTGGAAAGCGCGTCCGACCACATCCGAGTCTTACAGAGTCGCTGCAAGGAGTAATAGAGCCCCGCAAAAAACGCGTTGCCAGCAAAAGCAAAAACCATAGCATTGGTGTGAATAGGTCTTATCCGGCCAAAACTAAAGTAAGGAAGTCCCGTGTTAGCAGGCCAAAAGGCCAATTGCAGGGCCGCAACGACCCCGACCAGCATGCCGATGATCCCCCAGATAAAAGTCGCCGAAAGAAAATACGCGGCGGTGCGATCATCGTACGTGACACTTTGTTGATTTGAGCCAGCCAAAATTCATTCCTCCCTAAAAATCATGCCGAATGTGGTTTAAAACTATAGACTAAGAATCTTTATCCTCGAAAAGAATTTTTTCGGCCGGACCACGCAGATCACGAAACTGTCCGGTGGCATTCGCCCAAAGAAAGCTGAGTAAACCAGTCAGGGCCATGCCGAAGCTTATGGCGATGAGAATGTAGAGGATCTCCAAGCAACTCTCTCCTATTTCCAGCGCTGCGCCAGAGTTAAGATCGTCAACGAACTGATGGGCATCAGGATCGCGCCCCAGACCGGCGTGGCCAATCCACTGACCGCTAGGCTCATGCCAATGCCGTTAAACAGCGCTGCAAATATAAAACATCGTTGCATCGCTCGACGCGTCGATGCAGATATCTTAATCGCTTTTAGCAAAGGTTGCAGCCCCGCGTTTAAGAAAGTAACGTCGGCTTTTTCTTTCAAAGCTTCGGTGGCATTGGCCATGGCCATCCCAATCTCCACAGCTGCTAAAGCCAATGAATCGTTGATGCCATTGCCCAGCATGGCCGTGGCTTTTACCGTCGAAATATGCTCCAATTTCTGATTTGGGCTTAGATTTGCAGCGATCCTTGCCGGCGACAGGCCCAACTGATCACCTACTTTTTGAGCTCGCCCCAGCGAATCGCCCGTGAGGATATAGAGCGATTTTCCCTGCTGCTGAAGCTCCTCTAGTACGGGCTTAGCTTCAGGCCGCAGGTGATCCTCAGCTTTGAATCGAAGAATCTCTTCGCCATCGATACTCAGATAAGAATATTCCAGATCCTTCTTTTGCGGCGGACGCGTTTCCATACAAAAGCTAAAACGTCCAATCCGTAGCTTATAGTTTCGCCAGATCAGGGACAAACCCTGACCGAAGACTTCGCGCACTGCTCTCAGGCGATCTTCTCCCATGGGTCCTTTGCCTGCAAATCGATCCAACGCGGTGACGAGGTGATGCTGAGACAGAAGAGGGAGTTGCCGTAGAACGCTCAGGACTTCATCTTGTCCAAGATTTAAGTTCTGCAGCGCATCTTCACACCAACTCACTTCAGACAGCAGGCTTTCATCCTCGGTCAGTGTTCCGGTTTTATCAAAGAAAAAAGTTTGCACCAGCGTGAGTCGCTCCAAAGCTTTTTGAGTTCGAAACAGAACCCCTTGCTGCAGTCCCAGTGTCATGGCTCGAGACAGGACTAACGGCGCACCAAAGCCAAAAATACAGGGACAGGCGATGAGCAGAACTGTTGCAAAGCGTGTGATGGCTTGCTCGGTCGAATACTGCAAGTTCCAAAGCAAAACCACAGTCGCCATTCCCAAGACAAAGTAAACAAATCCACGGGCCATTTTTTCCGACAAGCCCAAGTACTGCCCCTTGTGCCGATAGAGATTCTGCGAGGCTCTTTGCAATCGTAGGAGAAAGCTCTGCACACCGAGCTCTTCACTTCGAACTCGAATGGGCAACGAACCATTCAGCGCTCCCGCTTCAATCCTGGCTCCCTCGGCCAGGGCTTGATTGGTCGATTCGCCAGTCAAC